>JAPPKQ010000452.1 GCA_028819945.1 bacterium
CGGCTCGTCGATTCCCTGGCGCACGAACAGCGGCGCCACCAGGTCGTCGACGCGCAGGGCCGACTCGGCGACGAGTCGCCGGAGGGCTGCGGTGCGGCGCAGCCGGCGGGGACGTTGGGCAGGAAAGGCCACGGCGCCCGAGTCTACGAACGGCGCTCGATGATCAGCCGGGCTCGCAACGAGGCGTCCGGCGCCAGGCGTGGCCAAGAGCGTGCGCGGTTCGGCTCTGAACAGGGCTTCGCTGTCCGAGCGCTGTGGTGCGAGTCTCGTCTCCAGAGCCTGGATTCCGGTCTTCGCCGGAATGACGGATGTGCACGGCCAGGAATCCTCCGTCGGTGGTGCTCGCCTATCCGCGGACGCTCTAACTCGCTGCGGCGACGAGGGCGGCGACCAGGCCCTCGATGGTGTACTCGGCGGCCTCGATGTGGACGGGCAGGTTCCGGCGGCGGGCGGCTGAGGCCGTGACCGGCCCGATGACCGCGACCGTGCCGGGCACCGGCAGCGGGGTGGGCTGGTCGCAGAACGCGTCCACCACCGAGGGCGATGTGAAGATGACCGTGTCGCAGCCGGCCGCGGCGGCGCGCTCGGCCTCGGTCAGGATCCGGGGCCTGGCACGGTAGGCGGCCACGACGTCGACCAACCAACCCTTGGCCCCCAGACCCCCCGGCACCACGTCGCGGGCCACCTCGGCCCGGACGACGAGCACCCGGCCGCCGCCATCGCGGGTCTCCCTGCACGGGAAGGCCTCCACCAAGGACTCGGCCACGAATCGTTCCGGCAGCAGCGAGACCACGGCGCCCGTCTCGGCCAGAGCCGCAGCGGTGGCCGGACCGATGGCGGCAACCCGCAGGCCCGGCGGCAGGTCGTCGGGGCCGAGAGCCTCGGCGAATCGCTGGACACCGTTCGCGGAGGTGAGAACGAGCCAGTCGTAGCCGGCCAGGCGCCGCACCGCGGCGGCGAGCGCGGTCCCGCCGTCGGACGGCGGCAGCAGCTCGATGAGCGGGACGAGCACGGGCTCGGCGCCCGCGGCGCGCAACGTCTCGGCGCTGTCCAGTCCCTGCGCGGCGGGTCGGACGACCAGGACTCGCCGCCCCGTCAAGGCCCGCTGTTGGGGCTGTTGGGGCTGTTGGGGCTGTTCGGGCTGTTGGGGCTGTTCAGGCTGTTCAGGCATCGTCGCCGCGCCCCGCCAACCCGCTCCCCGCCGACGGGCTTCCCGCCGAGGGGCGTCCCGCCGATGCGCCGCGCCCCGACGGCGCTGCCGCAGCGTCCCCCAGCAGGACCTCGGCCAGTCGGCGACCGGCCAGGACGCCGTCGTCGCCCCGCAGCGTGGCGCGGCGCAACGGCACCCCCACGGCGGGCGCCAGCACACCGCTCAGTTCGACCGCATCCTCGACGGCATCGCCGAGGAGGCGGGCGTGCGCACCCGCCGGCACGGTGCAGTCGCCTCCGAGGGCGGCCAGGAAGGCCCGCTCGGCGTCCACGCAGCGTCTCGACCCCGGATCCTCGATCGCCGAAAGCAGGCGACACAGCCGGCGGTCCTCGGCCCGGCACTCCACAGCCAGGGCGCCCTGGCCGACCTGCGGCACCATCAGATCGACATCGAGGACGTCCACCGTCGCCGGCGCCCGGCCCAGACGTTCGAGGGCGACGAGCGCCACGACGATGGCATCAAAGCCCTCCGCCTTCGCTAGGCGGGTGTCGATGTTCCCTCGCAGGTCGGCGAAGCGCAGGTCGGGCCGTTGATCCGCCAGCTGGACACGCCGGCGCGCCGAACCCGTAGCCACGGTGACGCCCTCTGCGAGGTCCGCCAGCCGGGCGCCGACGAGCGCGTCACGCACCTCGCCGCGCCGGGGGACCGCGGCGAGGCAGAGACCTTCAAGGGTCTGCGACGGCAGGTCCTTGGCCGAATGCACAGCCAGCTCCGCCCGACCGTCCAGGACCGCCGCCTGCAGCGCCCGAACGAAGACCCCCTTGCCGCCGATATCAGCCAGCGAGGCCGTGGCGAGGCGATCCCCCTCGGTCCGGATCGCCACGGCCTCGGTCGCGAGGCCGGGATGTGCCTGCGACAGCAACCGGCCCACGGCCGCGGCCTGCCAGAGGGCCAGCGGGCTCGACCGGGTGGCGATGCGCAGACGCCGCGGCGCGTCCCGGCTCAGCGCACCCGAGGAGAGATTCTCAGATGTCGAAGAGCTCGCGGAGGGCACCGGCCAGTTGCTCGCTCCCACCGTCGGGGGCGGCTTCCTTCAGGCGCACGGTGGGCTCGTGCAGGACCTTGTTGACGATCCCGTGCACCAGCGCCTCCACCGCCCGGCGCTGCTCGGCGTCGAGGGAGGCGAGGCGGGCGTCGAAGCGTTCGAACTCCGCCTGGGAGATGTCGCAGATGCGCCGCCGGAACTCGCTGATGAGCGGCGCCACGTCGCGCCCGGCCGCCTGATCGCCGTGGCGCTCGGCCTCGGCACCGACGATCGCCCAAGCCCTGCGGGTCTCGGCCTCGGTGTGGCCCCCGTTGGCCGCGGCGAAGGACCGCACGTCGGACATGTCGCACAGCCTCAGGCCGTCGAGGGCGCCCGCTGCGGGGTCCACGTCGCGGGGCACGGCGATGTCCACCACGAGCAGTTCCCGGCCGCCGCGCTCGGCCATCACCTTGTCCAGCTCGTCGAAGTCCATGACCAGCGAGCTGGCGGCGGTCGAGGTGAACAGCACGTCGGCGCCCACGAGTTCGGCCGCAAGCTCGTCGAGGTGGACGGCCCGGGCCCCCAGCATGAGCGCCAACTCCTGCGCCCGCTGCCAGGACCGGCTGGCCAGGACCAACTCGGCGCCGCGTACCGGGGCGATCGCCTTGGCCATGCCGCCGCCCATCTCGCCCGCACCCAGCACGGCGATGCGCCGACCGGCGAAGCCGCCGAGACAGTCCGACGCCAGGGCCACCGCAGCCTCGGGGACCGACGTGAGCTCGCGCCCCACCTGCGTCTCGGCCCGGACGCGGCGGCCCACCCCGAGGGCCTGTCGGAACAGCGGATTCAAGTTGCCGCCGGCGGTGCCCGCCGCCTCGGCGGTCTGCCAGGCCCGCTTGACCTGACCTTGGATCTCGGCCTCGCCCAGAACCACCGAGTCCAGCCCGCTCACCACGGCGTAGAGGTGGCGCACGGCGTCGCTGCCGTACAGCGAGTAGACCGAGTCGCTCATCTCCACCGCC
Organism: bacterium; assembly: GCA_028819945.1. Classification (GTDB taxonomy): domain Bacteria; phylum Actinomycetota; class Acidimicrobiia; order Acidimicrobiales; family CATQHL01; genus VXNF01. The sequence continues at coordinate 3,197 of JAPPKQ010000452.1, forward strand.
GCCACCGAGGCCTGTTCGGCGAGGTGGTCGTAGATGTGCTCGTACGCCGAGTGGAACTTCTCGGCCCAGGCGTACACCTCCAGCCGGTTGCACGTCGACAGCACGACCGTCTCGTCGACGTTCGGCAGCTCGTCGAGCCGGCCGAGCGTCTTGGGGAGGTTCCCGTGCGGTGCGCTGAGGCGCTCCAGCAGCTCCAGCGGCGCGGTGCGGTGGTTCAGGCCGATGGCGAGGACGGACACGCCGTCAATCTAGCGACCGGTCTGGCCGACCCGTGCCTGCGTCAGTCCGGGCTCCAGCAGATCTTCCAGCGCGCCGGGCAGATGGCCCCCGGGCACGTGGCGGCGCTGGTAGAAGCTGAGCACCTGCAGCTCGACGGCGAGGTCCACATTGCGCACGCTGACGCCGGCGGCGGTGTTGACGACCACCGGTGCGAAGTTGAGGATCGAGCCGATGCCGGCAGAAATCATGCGTTCGGCGACGTCCTGGGCGGCAGTGGCCGGCGTGGCCACGATGCCGATGGCGATGCGGTTCTCCGAGGTGACCTCCTCGAGTTCGTCCACGTGGCGCACCGGCACACCCGCGATCTCGCGGCCGACCTTCGCCGGGTCGGCGTCCACCAGCGCCCGCACCGGGAAGCCCCTCTCCAGGAAGCCGCCGTAGTTCGCCAGCGCCGAACCCAGGTTGCCCAGGCCTGCGATCAGCACGGGCCAGTCATGGGTCAACCCCAGTTCCCTGCTCACCTCATAGAGCAGATGCTCGACGTTGTAGCCCACGCCGCGGATGCCGAAGGAGCCCAGGTAGGAGAGGTCCTTGCGCACCTTGGCGGCGTTCACCCCGGCGAGGGTCGCCAGGCGGGTCGAGGACACCGTGGTGGTCCGGGTGGACAGCAACTCCAGCAGGACCCTGCGGTAGACCGGCAGCCGCGCCACCGCCGCCGCCGGGATCGAGTTGTAGCCGCCAGTGTCCGCGTCGCCTGCCCGCACGGGGATGAGGCTAGTGAGATTTCTCTAATTCACAAGGTGTCGGGGGTCGCTCAGCGGGCCAGGACGTAGATCTGCAGGACGCCGGCCACCAGCACGGCCACGAGCAGGACCGCAATCACGATCGTGGTGCCTCGTCTCACTGCGTGCCTCCTCGGAGTGTGCTGAGTAACCGAGCGGCAACGCCGGTCGGGTAGCTGAAGCCTGGATTCCGGGCCCGCATCGAGTCCGGGGCGGGCGCCCCGCGGGTATGGCGAGGATGGGGCGCTGGGAGCATTGCTCAACAGTCTCCTGGTCGACTGCTCAGACGCACCGCCACGGTACCGGCGCCGCGTGCCGCCGCGTCCGTGCGGCCACCCGGGGCCTCGGAGTCCTCGTGGCGAGCGAGCGTCACCGCCGAGCCCGCCTCCAAGCCCAGACCGGCGGCGCAGCTGCGGCGATTCTGCGCCAGGGAGACGAGCCCGTAGGAGTCGACCACGAGCCCAGTCTCGCCGGCGCCGACGGCGGCGTAGCTCGCGGCGCGCCGCACCAGGCGGCTGTCGTCGGCGGTCCGCAGTAGCAGCGAGTCGCCCAGGTGAGCCAGATCCTGCGGGTCCACGTTCAGCTGGGCGTTGCCGTAGTGGTCCACCCAGAGGACCTCGGCCTCGACACGGTCGGGGTGCGCGGCGGCATTGGCGACGATGCCCGGCACCAGCCCGGCGGGATCCACTTCCGGGCCCAACTCGGTGAGCGGCACACCGAGGGCCAGGTGCCCGGCGGCCGGTCCGAAGATGTCGCGGCCGTCGAAGGTGCAGGCGGCCCCGCCGAGCCGGTAGCGCTCGTTGCGCAACTCCACGACGCGTGTGGCACCGCCCACGAGTCCGACGGCCGGCGCCAGCAACCCGTTGTCGGGGCCGACCAGGACCGACGAGCCCTCGCCGACCTCCACGGCGATGGGCCGGCGGTCAGTGCCGACGGTGGGGTCGACCACCGCCAGCACGACGCCTGGATTCAGGTACTGCGCCGCCCGCGCCAAGGTGAGGCCCCCGCCGCGGATGTCATACCGATCCACGGCGTGGGTGATGTCGACGATACGGGCCTCGGGCGCGATCGACCAGATGACCGACTTGACGACGCCGACGAATTCATCGGTCAGCCCATAGTCGGACAGGAACGAGACCGTGCGGTAGCGCAGGGTCTCAGACGGCTCGGGTGTAGCGGTCCGCCAGGTAGGCGTCCACGTCCGCCTCGTCGATCCGGTAGGAC
>JAPPKQ010000233.1 GCA_028819945.1 bacterium
GGCCCACGCCCCCGTGCGAACCAGCGTGGCCCGCGCGCCGAGCCCGCCGGCCACCTCGCTGCCGAGGTTCAGGACGTTGATCTGACGTCCCATGGCCAGACCTGCGATCAGCGCCACCGCGATCACCGGGATCAGCAGGGTGATCTCCTCGGTGCCGCGCCCGGCGATCGAGCCGGCCAGCCAGAATCTCACCTGATCGAAGGTCTCGAGGTCCAGCAGCAGCACGGCAGCCGTCAATGACCCGAGCAGGGCGGAGATCACCGCCCCGGACAGTGCCAACCTCACTGGCGTCGGGCCGCCCCGGCCGGCGGAGGCGATGGCGTAGACCAGCACGGCAGCCCCCAGTGCCCCGGCGAAGGCGAACCACACGTACCCCGCCGGCGTGGTGATCCCCAGGCCGAAGACCGCCACGACGATGGCGAATGCCGCCCCGGCGTTGATGCCGAGGATCCCCGGCGCTCCCAGCGGGTTGCGGGTCACGCCCTGCGTCAGCGCGCCGGCCACGGCGAAGCAGGTGCCGGCCACGGCACCGGTCACCGTCCGCGGCACCCGCAACTCCCGCACCACGATCTGCCCCGGATCGCTGCGGTCGTAGTCGCCGATGGCCGCCCAGAACGTTGCGGAGTCGATCTGCAGTGCACCGCATCGCAGGCTGAGGAGGCCGAAGACGACCAGCAGACCGGCCGCCACGGCCAGCCCGACGGCGTGACGCCGGACGGGCGGCCTCCCCGAGCCGTCGCGGGCGGCGGCCCGGCGGGCCACGAGCACCGGTGCACCGGCCAGCACCACGAGCATCACCGCCAACTCGATCCAGCCGCACCGCACAGCCGGAGTGTAAGGGTCGCCTAACAACTTGTGCCACCGAGGCAGCCGATCGAGCAGTCCGCGGGGCGCGAGATCGGCGGTAGTAGCTTGCCGATCGGTGGTGTGAACCGCCGCCGGAGGCGCCTCTCACCCGTAACGAATCCGACCCCGCATGCTGTTCCCCACCTTCACCTTCGCCCTCTTCTTCGTCGTGGTGCTGACGGTGGGATGGTTCATGCCGGGGCGGCGCGCCTGGTGGAAGCTGTTCATGCTGGCCGCCAGCTACTTCTTCTACGCCTACTGGGACGCCCGCTTCGTGGGTCTCATAGCGGCCTCCACGGTGCTGAACCAGACGGCGGCGGTCTGGCTGTCCCGCCTGCGGCACCCCGGCGCCCGGCGCGCCGTCGTGAGCCTGGCGGTCGGGGCGAACCTGGCCTCGCTGGGGTTCTTCAAGTACGCCGGGTTCTTCGTGGACAGCGCCGAGAGCGCGCTGGAGGGCCTCGGGATCGCCGCCGACCTGCCGCTGCTGAACATCATCCTGCCGGTGGGGATCTCGTTCTTCACCTTCCAGGCCATCAGCTACGTGCTCGACGTGTACCGGGGCGACGCCGAGCCCGCCAGACCGCTGGACTTCGCCGTCTACCTGGCCTTCTTCCCCCAACTGGTGGCCGGGCCGATCGTGCGCGCCCACGAGTTGATCCCCCAGCTGAACGAGCCGAGAACCCTCCGTCACACCGACTTCACGCGGGCCACCGTCCTCATCGCCGCGGGCCTGTTCAAGAAGATGGTGGTGGCGACGTATCTCGCCGAAGCGCTGGTGGACGACGTGTTCGCCTTCCCCGAGCGCTTCAGTTCCCTCGAGGTGCTGCTGGGGGTCTACGGCTACGCGATCCAGATCTACGCCGACTTCAGCGGCTACACCGACATCGCCATCGGCGTGGCGCTGCTGCTGGGGATCCGGTTGCCCGACAACTTCAACCAGCCCTACCGGGCGGCGTCGATCCAGGACTTCTGGCGGCGCTGGCACATGTCGCTGTCCCGCTGGCTGCGGGACTACCTGTACATCCCCCTCGGCGGCAACCGGGGAGGCGAGTGGCGCCGCGACCGCAACCTGCTGCTCACCATGCTGCTCGGGGGCCTCTGGCACGGCGCCGCCTGGACGTTCGTGCTGTGGGGCGCCCTCCACGGTCTCGGCCTGCTCGTCGAGCGGCGCCTCGGGCTGCGCCTGCCCGGGATCGTCGCCCGGCTGGTCACGTTCCACTTCGTGTGCTTCGGCTGGATCCTCTTCCGGGCCGAGTCGCTGGGCGCCGCCGGTTCCGTGCTGGCCCGGCTGTTCAGCGCCTGGACGGTCGAGCCGACCCAACTGACGTGGGTCCCCGTGGCACTCATCGTGGCGGCGCTGGCGACCCAGTTCTGGCCGCGGGGCGCCACCGAGCCCACGCTCCGGGCTGCCAGCCACGTGCCGGTGCTCGTCGTGGGGCTGGCCTTCGCCTGCTGGCTCGTCGTGCTCGAACAGTTCGGCCCCGAGGGTGTGGCGCCCTTCATCTACTTCCAGTTCTGAGCCATGGTCCCCAGCACTCCCCACGACCGGCCGCCGCCTCCCGCCTCCGAGCAGCCACCCTGGCCGCCCATCCAGGCCCTCGAGTCCAGCGGCCCCCCGCCCGACCGGCGCCGGCCGCTGCGCCCGCGCCAGATCGTCGTGGCGGTGCTGGCGGCACTGGGGATCGGGGCGCTGCTGAGTTCCGGCGCCCTCGTGGGGCTCGCCGAGCGCCAGACCCTCGGCACCCAACGCGACGTCGCACTGGGAGCCGCCAACGTCGCCGACCGCCTGGCCCACGGTCTCTCGCTCAACCGTCCCGCCGAGCGGCTCGCCGAGGCCCTCGACGGCGAGGAGCAGGTGTACGACGTCGAGGCGCTGATCGCACGCGCCCGGGCGACCACGCCGACCACCACCGAGCCCCCGCAACCGCCACCGGCCGCCGGGGACCCGGAGGTCGACGAGCCGGCACCTCCACCCACCGAGCCGCCACCGCCCGCCGAACCGGCACCGCCGCCCGCCGGAGCGGAGGGGAGCGCCGCCGGGGAACTCGCCGAAGCACCGGAGGTCGACCCGGACGCGGGCCCGCCGCCCGACGGGCTCATCACGCCGGTCGAGGGGCTGGACTGCGTCCCGGAGGATGCGACCGCGCCGACGACGACCACCGTTGGCGGGATCGACGATCCGGTGGCATGCCCGCCCGGCTACGTCCTGGCCGACCCCGGCGAACCGGCGACCGACGGGGACGAGCCCGGCCCGGGCGCCGAGGCCGATGGGGAGATCCCCGAGCCGGTTGAGGTCACCTTCGAAGCCCCCCGCGTTCCCGGCGAGGAGGACGCCCTGGACATGTACGTGGGAGGCGACTCCATCAGCCGCGACCTGGGCGAGGGGCTGGCGCGGATCACTCCCGCCAACCTCGTCACGATCGATCTGGATCCGCGGCCGGCGACAGGGCTCTCGCGCCCCGACTTCTTCGACTGGGCCCAGCATCTGGCCGGCGTGCTCACCGAGAGCCGGCCGGATGTGATCGTGGTGCTCTTCGGCGCCAACGACTTCCAGAACGTGGAGTACGAGGGCCGGATCCTGGACCGGTTCGGCGACGAGTGGCTGGACCTCTACCGCGAGCGCGTCGACCGCATCATGATCCTGCTGAGCCAGCCCGACACCCAGACGATCTGGGTCGGCCAGCCGCCGGTCCGCGAGCCGCGGCTGTCGGGCGGACTCGAGCGGCTGAACACGGTCTACGACGAGGTGGCCGGGCGGCACCCCCAGGTCACCTATCTCGACACGTGGGCGCTCTTCAGCGACGACGGCGGCGGCTACGTCGACGAGATCGACGGCGTCCGGCTGCGGCGCGAGGACGGCGTCCACCTCACCGTGGACGGCGGGAACCGTCTCGCCGAGGCGGTCTGGGCCATGATCGCGCCCGCCTGGGGGCTCGGCTAGAGCCGGAGCCGGTCGGCGAAGCGGACGAGGGGGTCAGCTAAGGTTCGCCCATGGCCGACACTCTCGTGTACCACAACCCCGGTTGAGGCAGTTCCCGCACCACTCTCGAGCTGCTGCGGGAGCGGGGCGTCGAGTTCGACGTCGTTCAATACCTCGAGAATCCCCTCGACCGTGCCGGCTTGGAGTCCCTGCTGGCGATGCTCGAGAACGAGCCGACCGAGTTGGTGCGGCGGGACAAGTACTTCAGCGACCTGGGCCTGAGCGACGAGGACGCCGGCGACGCCACCCAGGTGGTGGAACTGCTGGTGGCACATCCCCGGCTCATGCAGCGCCCGGTGGTGGTGCGCGGCGGGCGGGCGGTCATCAGCCGGCCCCCCACGACCGTGCTCGAGCTGCTCTGAGTCCCCGCCGGTCGAGGGTCCACCCCTCCGAAGTGACGACCCGGCCGAGGCACAGGTGAACGCCCCGAACGAGACGCCCACACTCGTCGTCGAGGATCTCCACACGTCCTTCGCCACCGCGCGCGGCGCACTCAAGGCGGTCGACGGGGTGTCGTTCACATTGCGCAGCGGCCGCACGCTGGGCGTCGTGGGCGAGTCGGGCTCGGGCAAGTCGGCCACGGCGCGCTCGATCATGAACCTGCTCCCGCCCGGGGTGTCGACGACCACCGGCCGCGTGCTGCTCGACGGGCGCGACATCCGCAACCTGCCCCGCTCCGAGAGCCGACACGTCTGGGGCGTGGAGGCCTCGATGGTCTTCCAGAACCCGATGACGTCGTTGAACCCCGTCATCCAGGTCGGGCGACAGATCGGCGAGGGGCTCCGCTACCACCGCAAGCTGTCCCGTGAGGCCGCCGGGCGCCGGGCCCGGGAACTGCTGGAGCAGGTCGGCATCGCCGATCCCGATCGCCGGCTGCGGGAGTACCCCCACCAACTCTCGGGCGGGATGCGCCAGCGGGTCATGATCGCCATCGCCCTGGCCTGCGAACCGAAACTGCTGATCGCCGACGAACCCACGACCGCGCTCGACGTGACCGTGCAGAAGCAGATCCTGGACCTCCTGGACCGGCTGCGCCGCCAGCACAGCATGGCGATGATCCTGATCACCCACGACCTCAGCGTGGTGGCGGGACGGACCGACGACGTCATCGTGATGTACGCGGGGCGGGTCGTGGAGAAGGCGCCGACCCTGCGGTTGTTCACGGCGATGCGCCACCCGTACACCAAGGCCCTCTTCGAGTCGATCCCCAAGGTCGCCCAACCCAGCCACACGCGGCTGCGGATCATCCAGGGGCGCCCGCCGGACCTGGCCACCCTGCCGCCCGGGTGCGCCTTCGCGCCGCGCTGCGCGCACGCGCAGCCGCGCTGCCTCAGCGAGACCCCACCCCTCTCCGGCTCGGAGGCCTCCGACCATCGCCACGCCTGCTTCTACCCCGCCGGCACGACCGAGGGCGAGGCCGCCCTGGCCGCCAACCGCGCCGCCGGCCGGACCGCTGCGGGCCTCTCCCTGGCACCGGAGCCCGCCACCGCCGCCGGCGCGGGGGTTCCCTGATGGCGGGTGTCGGCACCGCCCACCTGCGGCCCACCGACGAGGTGCTGCTGCAGGTCACCGATCTCCACGTGGAGTACTCCGC
>JAPPKQ010000242.1 GCA_028819945.1 bacterium
CACAGTGTGCCCGCCGAATTCGAACGAGTTGGACACGATTCGCCCGAGTGCCGGGTACGTCGTCATCGTCGGGTTCGGAATCGGTGCAGCCCTCACGGCGGCGACGGTGGCGGTTCAGAACTTCAGCGACCACGGAACTGTGGGCAGCGCCACGTCGGCCCTGCAGTTCTGGCGGACAATCAGCGGCACGCTGGGACTGGCGGTCCTCGGGGCGATACTGCGAGCAACTTTCTCTTCGAACCTCGACCGCTCCGTCGCCGGCCCGATGAGGGCGGCGCTGGCGCCGGGCGAGCTCGAGGCGATCAGACGCGATCCGCAGAACTACATCGGCCCGGACCCCGCAGCGGCGCCCGAGTTCGGGGCGGCCGCCGGCGACGCCCGCCTGCTCACGTCTGAACTGCTCGATGCGGTCAACTCGTCGCTGGAGCGCTCGATCAGCGTCGTGCTCGTCGTCTGCGCGGCTCTGATCGGCCTCTCGGTGGTCGCCGCTGCGTCGCTACGACCCTCGCCGGACGCGACGGTCGGCGGCCCGCCGTCCACGGCCGGCGAGCCGCGCGGGCCCGTGCGCCCGCAACGGCGGGGCGGGGACGGCTCCGCCCCTGCCTGACGCCTCCGCCCCTGCTCGACGGCTCATGGACCGCGCCGGTCCACGAGCCTGAACTTGTAGATCGGCTGCATCGCCGACGTCTGCCGCATCTTGAGCGGGCGCCGCGGTCTCAGGAGTTCCAGTTCTGTCTCGCGCACGATGGTGGCCATCGTCAGGGCGATCTGGACTTCGACCAGGCTGCTCCCTTGGCAGCGATGACTGCCGAAGCCGAATGGTGCGTAAGTGCCCGGTTGCCGCCGTTCCGCCCGATCCTCCCCCCAGCGTTCGATGTCGAACTTCTCTGGCTCGGGATAGAACTCCTGCATGGCGTGAGCCACGGTGCACCCCACAAGGACCCTCTTGCCGGCCGGCACAGTGTGCCCGCCGAATTCGAACGAGTTGGACACGATTCGCCCGAGTGCCGGGATGATCGAATACCTGCGTTGGGTCTCGTAGAAGATTCGCCGCGTCACAGCGAGCTTGCCGAACGACTCCGCGGTGATCGGACCGCTTTCGAACACGGAATCAACTTCGGCACGCATCTCTTTGAGAAGTGGGGGATTGGTCAGCAGCACATAGAGCATGAATGAACATACGACCGCTGCCGTGTCGATGCCGGCCAGATATGGCCCGAGCAAATTGAAGCGAAGGTCGGTTTCGGGGATCAGCATCGGGTCGTTTCGGTGTATCGCTAGTATCTCATCGACGAAGTCCCCTCTTGCATCGTCTGGCCGATCCTCTTTCATTCTCGCCTGTAGAATCCGGTCGAACCGCTCGAAGATCTGCTTCTCGGCGCGCCGAATTCTCGTTTTGGCGAAAACGATACCGAATCCCGGTCTCATAAGATATACAAGAATTTTCATGTAGTTTCGTAGAAACTTGACATACTGTTCGGATGATTCACCGAGCATCAGCATCCCGAGTTGTTCGGAGATGATGGCTTGGAACATTCTGATGGGTTCGATGGCCCTGCCCCTTGGCCATCCTGCGACAACACGGCCGGCAATGTCGACGATCTCGTCGTGGCGCCCATTGAGATACTTGCGCGAGTAGCCGGTCGCCAATGCCTTCCGCATCCGGACGTGGTCGGGACCGTCCATACCGGCGACCATGTTCACACACCCGAGGGACTCGCGAAAAGGGGAATACTCCTCGAACGAGCGCAGGTGTGCCTTCCCCTCCCTGCTCAGGAACGTGGTCGCCTCGGGGCCGACGAGAGCGATGAAATGGTGATTGAACGCCTGCAGTCGGAATATCGGCCCGTGCTTCCGGTACTCCCGCAGGAGCAGGCTTCGCAGGTCTCTCCTCATCGCGAACATGTTGCCGGCCAGTGGCAACCCCGACGCTCGAGGTATCTCTTCGAAGGGACGCGCGACCGGTGAAGCAGTCGCCTCCGCCTCGACCTGGTTCACGGCTTCGGCGACCGTCCGGCCGATCAACTCCATACGGGAGATCAGGTCGATCCGTTCCTCGACGTCGGCCAACTCCTCCCGCGAGAGGATTCTCTCGAAGACACCGCAGGCCGCCGCCAAGCTGATGATGACGATGTCCCGCGGGTCGGGGACGTCGTCACCGAATAGCTGGCGCATGATCCGGGACTGCACGTCCTCGGCGCCCCGCCCCGGACCGTCGGACGGGTATCTGCGGGCGCGGGAGACCAGGCGTGACAGGAACACGAGCCCGTTGCTCTCTGCTTCGAGAATCCCTCGGCCTATGAGCCTGTCGATCGCTGCGTCACGCAGATCGGCGCCCCGCTCGGCCATGCGTCCGATCCAGTAGGCGGTGCTGTGCGTACCGCTCGCCTGTGCGATGGCTGAGAGGGCGGGATCCAGCAGTTCGTCCCCCAGCGGCGTCGGGTCGAGCAGAGCGAGTTCCTCGAGGTCGGTGTCGATGCGGTTCTCGAGCGCCAGATCCATCAGCACCGCACCGGACAGGGCTATGTCCCGCGACCGCGGCGAGAACGAGGCCCGGATATCGCCCCTCTCGGTGTCGATGAGCAGAAGTAGGATCTCTTCAACAATTCGCATCAGCAACCCCTCTCGTTGGAGTTCTCACATTCTCGTAGGCCCTGGGTTTGGTCGCTTCCGGTGGTCAGCGCACGGTGAGGGCATTGTAGAGGTCGTGTCGGCGGGCCTGCGGCGGTCGAGAGGACACCTACACTGAGTCCATGAGGTTCGGTCGATTCCGCAGGCGCCAGGCTGCCGAACCCGCAATGGAGGGCTCCGCCCGTGACTCCGAGCGGGCGGCGCCCGACGGCGGTGCCGAGGATGGCGCCGACGGTGGGGCCGGGGCGGATCAACCCGACGGCGAGACTGCTGCGGTCGCCGCCCGGGCCGGCGGGGCCGCCACCGAGGGTGCTCTGGATGAGACGGGCTCAGCGTTCGGGGTGCCCGGCGTCCCGGGGAGCGAGCACGCCCCGCTGCGACTCGCTCGGTCGTGGCAACGGCGGATGGCGGTGGGACTGGGATTGGCCGCGGCCGTCGCCGGCGTGGCGGTGCTCTCGGTGTTCATCTATTCGATCTTCGACGGCAGAGGCCGCGACGGGAGCCGCGACCGGTCCGACCGCTACTACTACGACCGCGGCTCTTGGGAAGGCTTCGAAGGCAAGGACGCCGCCGCGTGGGGCGACGGCGACAGCGATCGCGGCGCCGCCGGGCCGGCGAAGTCGAAGAAGTGCGACGCAGACGGCGGGTGCCTCGGAGCGAGAGGCGCCGCGGGGCGACTGCAGGACGGCGCCGGCGACCGGCGGGGTGGTCGGTTCTCCCGCCGGTCCGGCAGCGGCTATCTCTCCAAGGGCGGACCGGGATCGGGACCATGGTTCTCCGGTGATTCACCGGGCGCCGGCTGGGACGTCGAGAGCCCGGTGCCGTGGGGACAGGGTTCGCCGGGCGCCTGCTTCTCGTGCGACTGCGCCCCTTGGCCCAGCGTTGCTGGACCCTTCGCGGGGAGGTTCGGCCGCTGGGGGGATCGGTCCGCCCCGCGGCTGCCGGGCGGCCCGTTCGGGATCCCGGGTGTACCGGGAGCGGCGGATCCGTTCGCCTGGGGTTGGGGCGGTGACTCGGGATGGTTCGGGTATGCCCCCTTCGATGAGGGCGGGCCTGCGCGCCCGTCGCCCTGGCCCGGTCCCGAGGAAGGCGATGGGTTCTGGTCCTATGAAGGTGATGGCCCGGGTGTCCTCGGTGACTACTCCGGCGGCCTCGGCCTTGGGCTCGGCGGCTGGGACGTCCTCGTCATGTGGATCATGGAGTTGCTGAGCGACCCCGAAGTACTGTCCGAACTCTTGGACTCCCTGGACGAATTGCTCGGTGAGGACGGCCCACTGCAAGGACTCTTGGGATCCGACGGCTTGCTGGACGGCCTCTTGGGCTCAGAGGGTCCGGAGGGGTTCGAGGGCGATGGGGAGGGCCTGTTCGGCCCCGGCGGCCCCTTCGGACCGGGCGGTTTGCTGGACGGCCTCTTGGGCTCAGAGGGTCTGGAGGGGTTCGAGGGCGATGCGGAGGGCCTGTTCGGCCCCGGCGGCCCCTTCGGCGAACTCATGGACGGCGCGGCCGATGAGGAGGTTCCGACGCCGACGTGGTCCTCCGCCTGACCGATCGGACTGCCGGAAATGACAGGAGACAGCGGCGACGCGGAGTTCTCCGGCAGGCCGGGCGTGGCGTTGGTGAGCGGCGGCAGCGGCGGCATCGGCGCGGCCGTGTGCCGGCTGCTGGCCGCCCGCGGCGCCGAGGTGGTGCTCACCTACAACAGCAATGCCGAGGGGGCGGCCGCTCTGGTGGCCGAGATCGACGCCGAGGGCGGGCGGGCGCGCGCCGTGCAACTCGACCTCTCCGATACGGCCGCGGTGGCGGGGGCCGTATCGCAGGCGGCCGCCGGCGGCCTGCACACCGTCGTGTACGCCTCCGGGCCCTACGTCTCGATGCAGTACGTGGCACGCATCGATCCCGAGCGGTTCTGGCGCCAGTGCACCGACGACATCCTGGCGTTCTACAACCTCATTCATGCCGCGCTGCCCCACCTGCGTGCGACCCGGGGTTCTCTCGTGGCGGTCACGACCTGCGCGACCGTGCGGTTCCCCAAGCGTGACTCGCTCTCGTCGGCACCCAAGGGGGCCGTCGAGGCACTCGTGCGGGCGATCGCCAAGGAGGAGGGCCGCTACGGCGTGCGGGCCAACTGCGTGGGGCCGGGGCTGATGGCCGACGGCATGGCCGAGACGCTGATGGCGACCGGCGAGGTCGACGAGCGCGCCCAGGCGGAGGCCCTCGCCGGCATCGCACTCGGGCACCTCGGAAGGGCCGGCGACATCGCCGAGGCGGTGTGCTTCCTGGCCTCGGACCGGGCCGGCTACATCACCGGCCAGAAGCTCGACGTGGACGGCGGCTGGACCCTCTGAGCCCGGCGCGCTGCTGGCCTACGAGCCTGCTGAATAATCCACGGGCAACGCCGGTGCCGTGGGCACGTCCTGGATTCCGGCTGTGCCGGAATGACGGGGCGGGGCGTCCGCCGCATTGCTCAGCGGGCGCCTAGCCGGTGTAGGGCCGGGAGTAGCTGAGCCGCACCAGGGGGATCTCCCTGTCGGTGCGTTCCTGGTAGCGGGCATAGCGGGGCGCGCCGGCGATGCGGGTCTCCCACAGGGCCTCACGCTCCTCGCCGGTGAGCGTCTCGGCGGTCGCCCAGAACACCCGCTCCCGGTCCCGCACGATGACCTCGGGATTTGCCTGCAGGTTGTGGTACCAGGCCGGGTTGAACTCGCCGCCGCCGAAGGAGCCCACCACGACCATCGAGTCGCCGTCGGGCAGGTAGCTGAGGCAGAC
>JAPPKQ010000151.1 GCA_028819945.1 bacterium
CGAGGGAGGGTACGGCGACACTGAAGGTCGTGGACGACGGCCTGGACGAACGTTCAGAGTCGCTGGTGCTTGAGGCCACCGCGGCGGGCGGGGACGATATCGGGTCGCTGGCGTTCACGCTTTGGGACGCCTCGGTTCCGATGCTGCCGTTGGTCGCCCAGCTCCTGCTGGGGGCTTTCCTGACCGTGGGTGGCTATCGTCGTCATCTGAGGCTGGGTAGTGTGCGGCGGCGAGTGGTCAACGACTCGGGACAGGCGCGGGAGGTGTAGGATGCTGACCGAGCTGAAGAGCGGGTTCATCGACTCGATCGGGGGCTACGCGAGCGGCCAGGGGCACGGACGAAAGACCTTGTCGGGGTGACCGGGCGCTGGCGGGCTCTCTATCCGGCGCTCTCGAAGAGGATCGCCCCGGCACCGCGGCGCGGCTTCCGCAACGCTCCACGAGACGGGCGAAAGACCAGTGAGGCTACGGCGAGCGGGCGACCGAGACGATCCGGTCGATGCTCGGTCGCATTTCAGGGAGTTCCCGTTGGGATCGGCAAGGTTCACGAGCCCGAGAATCGCAGGGTCAAGTGATGACGGGCGTTTTACCGCGGGCCGAACGGTCGGTTTCGATCGTGGTGCCGACACTGCGCGAGGCCGCGAACCTGACGCGGTTGGCCGAACGTATCGCCGGCGCGCTGGAGGAAAAGAACATCGAGTGGGAGCTGCTGCTCGTCGATGATGACTCGGACGACGGCAGCGCGGCCGTCGTGGCCGAGTTGGCCGAGCGCCTGCCGGTACGCATGAAGGTACGCCGGGGCGTCGCGCCCGACCTCTCTCGAGCCGTGTTGGCGGGCATCACGGAGAGCCGCCATGATCGCATTGTCGTGATGGACGCGGACCTGTCCCATCCACCCGAGCGAATCCCCGACCTGCTCGCGACGCTTGACGCCGGTTGCGACATGGTCGTCGGCAGCCGCTATGTGTCCGGCGCGTCCACGGCGGGAGAGTGGGGCTTTTCCCGCGTCCTCAACTCGCGCATTGCTACCTTGTTGGCGGCCCCGCTGGTGGCGTGCTCGGACCCGATGGCGGGGTTCTTCGCGGTGGACCGCCGCGCCCTGCCCGACCCCGCGACGCTTCGGCCCGTAGGCTACAAGATCGGCCTCGAGCTGATGGTGCGCGGCCGGCTGCGGGTGCGCGAGGTGCCGATCTCGTTCGACGAGCGCCGCCGCGGCAAGAGCAAGCTCGGCTGGCGGCAGCGGCTCGCCTACCTGCGCCACCTCGGCCGACTATACGCTCATGTGCTTTGTCGGCGGCTGCGGGGCTCGACGCCGCGCCGATGATGGCCAATCGGAGGAAGCCCCCTGGACGCGGCGTAGCCGGACTGCGGCGTACTCCCGCCAGCTCTCGCGGTCCGGTCGACGCCGCGGTGCTGGCACCGCCCGCTCCCGCCCGCCGAGCCGACGCGGGGGCGCTGACGGCTGCGGTGCTCGGTCCCCTGGCGCTCTACGCCGCCACCCTGCCGCGAACCGTGGTGCTCGAGGACGACGGCCTGTTCCTGATGGCGGGCGTGAACCTCGGCGTCGCCCACCCGCCGGGCTATCCAATCCACACGCTGATCGTCCACCTGTTCACGCGGCTGCCGTTCGGCGACCCCGCCGTCCTCGGGCACCTGTCGAGCGCGGTGCTCGGGGCCCTGGCGTGCGGCGCCGTGTACGCCTCCGCCCGGCTGCTGCGGGCGTCGCTCCTGCCGGCCCTGACCGCGGCGTGGCTCTTCGGCGTGTCGGAGCAGTTCTGGTCGCAGGCCATCATCACCGAGGTCTATACCTTCAACGCGCTGCTCTTCTTCGCCGCCTACGCGCTGGTGCTGCTGGGCGCGCGCGACCCGGGACGTGGCTGGCCCCTGTGGTGCGCCGCCGTCGCGTGGGGGGCGGGCCTTGCCAACCACTGGCCGCTGATGGTGCTGGCGACGCCCGGCCTCGCCCTCGTCCTGCTGCCGGCCTGGCGTACGGTGCTGCCCCGACTGCCCCGGCTGCTCGCGGTCGCCCTGGCGAGCGCGGCTCTGCCCTACGCGTGGATGGTGTGGCTGTCGCACCAGAGTCCCGCCATCAGCTTCTACGGTCCCATCGAGACGTGGGGCGACTTCTGGTTCTACGTCAGCCGGGAGGGCTACAGCGGCGTCGACATCAGCCCCTCCGCCAGTTGGGGCGACCGCGCGGGGTTCCTGGGTTGGTTCGCGGCCGACCTCGTGCGGCAGACGACCCTGCCGGGGATGGTGCTGGCGGTGCTCGGCCTCGGGGCCCTTGGCGCGCGGCGGCGGACCCGGAACGGCAGCACCGGCCCGCGCCCCGGCTTCGGGGCCGCAGCATCGGGCCCACGTCCCGCTGCCGGGGCCTCTGTCGCGGGCTCGGGCGTACTGACCGGGATAGCCGCCGCAGGCTCGGGCGCGCTCGCCCTGCTCGGCAACAGCGTGGTGCTCATCGTGCTGCTGGGGTTCGACTTCGACCCGTTCTGGTTGGCTGTCTTCCGGCCCTATCCGCTGGTGTGCTACGGGGTGGCCGCCCTGTGGGTGGCTGCGGGTATGCAGTGGGCGATCGACCGATTGCGGAGGTGGACGGCGGCCCGATGGGTCGCGGCGACCGGTCGGTCTGCGCTTGCCGTGCTCGCGGCGCTGACCGGCACGGCGATGGTGGCCCTGTCGGCGTCCGCCGGCTGGCCGGCCAACGACCGCTCGGGCAGCGACCTCGCTCAGCGCCACGCCGAGGTGGTGTTCGACCTGATGCCGTCCGGCGCGACGCTCTTCGTGTTCGGCGACGATACCGGCTCGCTCGGCTACCATCGCTACGTCGAGCAACGCCGCCCCGACGTCACGATGTACAACTTGCAGGGCTTGGTGTTCGAGAACCGCCTGTTCGACCCCTTGGCGTCGACGGAGGAAAAGCAGTGCGCCCTGGATCGCTTCGTGGCCGCCACCGAGGGCCCGGTGTTCCTGCTGCCCGACGCCGACCTCCATCCGACCGGCCGCGGCCTCGGCCACCACGGCTTCCTGCTCGAGGTGCTGGGCGAGGGCACCGCCGGCACCGTCGACCTGACCTTCGACGAGCGTGGCCAGCGCCACTTTGTCGAGCTGCTCGACCGGCGCCCCGTCGACCGCTGGGAGGCGGCGCGGCGCAACGGCTTCCTGACGCACTACGGCAAGTACCTGGGGCTGGTGGTCTTCGCGGGCTCGCCGCTGTTCCTCGAACCCATGGCCGGGCTCTTCGAGCGTGCCGACGACTGCTACCCCTGCCTGCTCGGCATGGCCGGCTCGCTGCTCGACAACGACGCGACCGCCCACGCCGACCGCCTCGCCGGCTGGCTCGCTCGGGCCGAGACTCTGCGCGACCAAGCCTTGAGCAAGCAGGAGTCGGCCAAGGTGTTCTTCGAGCAAGGGCGCCTCGCCGAACTGACCGGCGCCGCCGGGGTCGCCGCCGCCCGCTACCGGCAGGCCTACGCCGTCTTTTCGCACCCTGACATTGACGCCGGCGCCGCCCTGCGCCGCCTCGGGCTGGTGCCGTGACGTCGGGATGCCGGGCTCATGGTTGACGCTGCCCGGGGATGATGTCGTTGCCGATTCCTTCCGGCGTCTTTGGCGGCCGTGGAAGCCAGCACGACCCGGTCGAGAGCTGTCGCGAACGGGTGACCGAGATGATGCGGTCGAAGCTCCAGAGTGTTGTCGGTGGCTGGGCCCAACGGGTCGAACAGATGTCCAATCCGGGAGGAGGGCGACGGGATTACGCTCCAGACAGCACCGTTTCGATGATGATACGGTTGCTGGAGAAAGACGAGAAGCCTCTCGAACCGCGCGGCCTCGACGACCGGGCGTGGCTGCCATCATCATTGCCATCGTCGTCGTGGTCCTGGTGTTCGCCACACTGGGTTTCCTCGTCAGTTGAGGAACACGGCTAGGTACGTCCGCGCGGAACTGTCACGGTTGGGGGAGCGTAGCGCGGTGCGGGTACCGACGTTCCGATAGCGAGGGTCTCGCTCATCAGGTGGGCGACTTCTTCCGAGTGCCCCTCGTCTGATCTCGACCCCCGGCAGGCGCTGGCGCGCGCCGAGCTCCTGCTGGCCGCCGACTTCGGGCGGGAGGCCCGGGCCGCTCGATCCACGGCCGGCTCGAGAGCGAGGACGGCGGCGCCGGCGAGGCCGGACCGAGGCTGAAGATCGGCGCGGTCAGGACGCGGTGGCTCGCGGCGAGCGAAGGCACGGACAGGCCCTCGGGCAGCGCGTATGGCACCCCCCCCGGTCTTGCCCATCGGCGCGCCCGTGATCGCGAGGCTCGATGTCCCCGACGCCTGCGGTTGGCGAGTCTACCGGATGGGCCCCGGACGGGGCCGTCATCTACGACGGGTGGATCGAGCACGACCCGGCCAACGCGGAGCTGGTGCTCGCCGAGCTGCGGGCGACTGCGGCGAGGAGCCCGGTGGCGGTGCTGCGCCGCGCCATCGAGAGGCGGCCCGGCCACGCGAGCGAGAAAGCGATCACGCGGTAGCTCGCCGGTCGGGAGACCGGGCAGCCGAGCGCCCCGGCGAAGCCCCGGTCGCGGGCGGCGGCGGCGGTGGCGGCGCGCCCTCGCGCAGAAAGGCGGCCGA
Source organism: bacterium (assembly GCA_028819945.1). Taxonomy (GTDB): domain Bacteria; phylum Actinomycetota; class Acidimicrobiia; order Acidimicrobiales; family CATQHL01; genus VXNF01. The sequence continues at coordinate 4,616 of JAPPKQ010000151.1, forward strand.
GCATGACGCCCCTCACCGGGAACCGCTACGCCCCGCAGGCCGTTGCCGGCGGAGAGTTCCTGGGACCCTCGGACCCCAACCTGGTCGAGGGCGAGACGTATGAGCTGAAGGTGTGGGCCTCGGCCGCCTCGTCGCGAGACGCCACGTTCGTCGTCCGGCGCGACCGGGCGGCCAGCGACGCCGGCGAGGACGACTTCATCCTCGAGCCGGCGTCAATCGTCATCGAGGCCGGCGCGAGGGAGGGTACGGCGACACTGAAGGTCGTGGACGACGGCTTGGACGAACGTTCCGAGTCGCTGGTGTTCGTGGCCACCGGGGCGGGAGGCGACGAGACCGGGTTGCTGACGTTCACGCTCTGGGACGCCGCGGTCCGGTCCTGCCGATCGTCGCCCAACTCCTGCTGGCGGTCTTGCTGGCCATTGGCGCATGTCGCCGCCACCGCAACGGCAAGGATTCCGGCGTGGCGTAGTGGATCATCCGCTCGGTCGTGGCCACGGGCCTGACCACGGCCAAATAACGTCGGGCGCGCTGCCCCTTGCCGGTCGGGTGCCTCACCGCGTGTGGCAACCCCGCCTCGCGACGAAACGAGGAACCGGAACGCTAGGCTACTTGTAGCGGAGCTGGAAGAGTCACGCCCCGGCGCGATGCCGGAGCGTGACACTGGTCGGGATTCTACTACCCGGTCACTGGCTCTCCTCCTCGAAGCTGCGCAGGTAACGGGACACGGTGATGGGCGCGCAGCCGATAGCCCGCGCGATACGCTTGAAGCCGA
>JAPPKQ010000391.1 GCA_028819945.1 bacterium
CTGCACGCCCACGGCGTGCTGCTGGTGGCGGTCGCCGATCCGTTCGCCCTAGGGCTGCTGCGGGCGCCGGGCGAGGCGGGCGCGGACATCGTCACGGGCGAGGGGCGCGACCTGGCGGGGCCGCCGCACTTCGGCGGTCCGTCGGTGGGGCTGTTCGCGGCCCGCGGCGAGTTCCTGCGCCAGATGCCCGGCCGCATCGTCGGGCGGACCCGGGAGTTGCATCCCACCGCCGCCAACGGCGGCGAGCCCCGCACCGGCTACGTGCTCACCCTGCAGGCGCGCGAGCAGTTCATCCGGCGCGAGCGGGCCACCTCCAACGTCTCCACGGCGCAGGCGCTGATCGCGCTCGCCTTCACGATCACGATCCAGGCGCTGGGCCCGCACGGGCTGCGCCGGGCCGCCGAGCTGTGCTACCAGCGCGCCCACGACGCGGCGCGCCGGATCGCCGCGCTCGACGGCTACGAGACGCCCGAGCGCGGGCCGTGGTTCTCGGAGTTCCTGGTGCGCGGCCCCCTGCCCGCCGCCGAGCTCGCCGCCGCGCTCAGGGCGCGGGGCATCGGCCCCGGCCTCGACGTGTCGGCGAGACCCGAGCCCGAGGCGCAGGAAGCCCTGCTTTTCGCGGTGACCGAGGCCACACCCGATGCGCATGTCGACGCGCTCGTGGCGGCCCTGGCGGAGATCGGGGGCTAGGCGTGAGCGCGCCCGGGCCGGCAAGCGACTACTTCGGCGCGCGCCTGAGCTTCGACCGGGGTGTGCCGGGCCGCCGAGCGGTCGACGTCCCCCGCTGGGACAGCGAGCCGGCGCCGCTGCCCGACGCCCGCCTGCTGCGCGACTCGGTGCGCCTGCCGGAGATGAGCCAGGGCGAGTTGGTGCGCTACTACACCGAGCTCTCGGCGCGGAACTACGGCATCGACTCCGGCACGTACCCGCTGGGCTCGTGCACCATGAAGTACAACCCGAAGGTCGACGACCTCGTGGCATCGCTGCCGGGGCTGGCCGCGGCGCATCCGCTGGCCCCCGCCGCCGAGGTTCAGGGCACCCTGCGCACGCTGCTGGAGTTGCGCCGCGGTCTGGGCGAGATCACCGGTCTGGGCGGCGTCAGCCTGGCCCCCGCCGCCGGTGCGCAGGGCGAGTTGGCCGGCGTGCTGATGATCACCCGCGCCCTCGAGGATCGCGGCGAGCTGGCGCAGCGGCGGCGCATCCTGGTGCCCGACTCGGCCCACGGCACGAACCCGGCGACCGCCGCCATGGCCGGCTTCACGGTCACCCAGATCCCGACGGCGGCGGACGGGTCGATGGACCGCGCCGTCATCGAGAGCGAGTTGGACGGATCGGTGGCCGCCGTCATGGTCACCGTGCCGAACACGCTGGGCCTGTGGGAGCGCGGCATCGAGGAGGTGGCCGGCCTGATCCACGACGCCGGCGCCTACCTGTACGGCGACGGCGCCAACCTCAACGCCATCATGGGACGTGTGCGCTACGGCGACCTGGGGTTCGACGTGGTGCACCTGAACCTGCACAAGAGTTTCAGCACGCCCCACGGCGGCGGCGGACCCGGCGCCGGGCCGGTGTGCTGCAGCGAGGAGCTGGCGCCCTATCTCCCGACGCCGGTGGTCACCGAGGGCGGCGACGGCGTCGTGCGCCTCACCGTGCCCGAGCGCACCATCGGCCGCATGCAGCAGTTCGGTGGCAACGTCGGTGTGCTGATCCGCGCCTATGCCTACATGCGCGCCCTCGGCCTCGACGGCCTGCGCGCCGTGTCCGGTCAGGCCGTGCTCAACGCCAACTACCTGCGCGTGCTGATGCACGGCCACTACGACCTGCCCTACGATCGGCCCGTCCTGCACGAGGTCGTCTTCTCCGGGTCGCGCCAGCGCCGCGAGCACGGTGTGCCCACCTACGACATCGCCAAGCGCCTCATCGACCACGGCTTCCACCCGCCGACGGTCTACTTCCCGCTGATCGTCGAGGAAGCGCTCATGATCGAGCCGACCGAGACCGAGCCTCCCGAGGCGATCGAAGCGTTGGCGGCCGCGATGATCGCCATCGCCGCCGAGGCCGAAGCGGACCCCGAGACGCTGCACGGCGCCCCCTGGACCGCACCGATCGGCCGCCTCGACGAGGCGACGGCGGCGCGCCGCCCGGTCCTCCGCTGGCAACCCGGCACCACCGAGGGCTGATCGGCACGGCCCCCGGTCCGGGTCGCGAACGTCGGCGTCGCTTGCATGGTCGGCCCCCACGCCGGTCAAATGTTTGCGGGAGCGGGGTCCTAGACACCCTGGAGACTGCCCGCGACGGTCGCGCATCGCTTGGCTCGGTCGACCAGGTCGGGCACCAGTCCAAGACGGTCCAGCGTGTCCTGCCCCTCTCCAGAGAGGGCGTTGACGGCGCGATCCACGGCGGCTGGCAGTGCCGCGGCGAACTCCGCAGCTCGGGCCGACACCTGCTCGTCGGCGGTGCCCAGCGCCGCCGTCAGCGATCCCAGCCCCTCTGGCGTGTCGGTGCGACCTAGGTGCCAGCGCTCCCACGGTTCGCCTCCCCACATGGCGATGCCGAGTTCACGTTCCTCCGTCGAGCTCCTGTCGGCCAGGAAGCTCGCCGCGTCGTACAGGGGTGTGAGCGCTCGGTCGGCTCCTGAGAGCAGCACTCCGGCGTTCTTGGCGTGGCCGTCGGTGTCGGCGACGAGCCAGCGGAACAGCACGCTGTCGCGCAGTCTGGCCATGTTCGCCGCGCCGGAACTCCCGAACGCCGTGACGACCTCGGCGCAGTCCGCGACCGTCGCACCGCCGAGATGCTGGTGGCGTCCGGACGGAGGCAGACCGAGAGCCTGACAGAAATCCTCCTGGTGGACGCGCTCGATCTCCCCGGCGGCGGATTTCCTCCGGTCGAACCGTCGAACGACGAGCACGTCGAACTCTTCGCCGCTGAGCACGCGGGACTCCGCCGCGGACACCCCAAGATGCCTCGCCGTCTCCAGCGTCACATGCTCCACGAGTACCTCGTGGCGGAAGCGCGGCCGCTCGAGCTTCAGGATGTGGGTCGTGGCGGCCCTACCCCACGGCACCGCCCACTGTCGCCCCGACCACGCCAGGGCATCCTTGGGCTGCATGCCCGCCAAACTGCGCCCGGCGTCTCCGTGGGTGTCGGCGAACCGGAACGACCAATCCCCGCGCAGCCTCCGGAGCCCGGCCCACAATTCGTCATCGGTGATCTCCTGCAGCCCACCGGTGGCGGACAGGAATTCCGGTGCGATCTCCGGCGGGGCGAACTGCACCGCCCCCGCGCACTCCCTGCCGATCACGGTCCCAAGCAACTCCAGCGGCCGATCCGGTGGGGCGCCGTAGCGGATGCACCACCGCTTCAACACCTCCTCGTCGTCTGGCAGCAGGTTCCACAACCAAGATGCCACGTCCGGTCCGTCGTAGGGGTCTTCCCGCAGGGGGAAGCGCACCGACAGGGGCGTTCGGTGCGCGCGCTCCAGGTAGCCCGCGGTGTAGGCGAACGAGGCGCGCCGGCTGCTCGGCACCTCCACGCTGCCGGCCATGTGCCCCTCGATCAGAACGTCGAGCCTCAACGCTCGTCCCCTCCACTGAGGCCGGCGATGATCTCCTCGAGCACTGCTTCCGGGGGGTGAGCAACCACGACCTCGATGTGCGCGCCGAGCGCCTCGAGAATGCGGCAGACCACGCCTACCTCCGCGGTGGCCTTTCCGTTCTCCATCTCGGAGATCCACTTCCGCGACACGCGGGCACGCCCGCCCAACTCGGCCTGCGTCAGGCCTGCTGATCGTCGCAGGCCCTGGATAGCCGCACCGAGTTCACTCGGGCGGATGATCTGCGGGTAGCGCTTCGACTTCGGCCCGACCTGTGCGTGCATCCGCTCAGGGTAGCACGGCTGCCACCGTACGGTTACTCGAGGCCGCCGTCACCGTACGGTAATCTCATGTCGCTGTCACCGTACGAACGCGATCGGATCTGGGAGCGTTGCGCCACCGCTTGGTCCCGGCTAGTGGTCTGTCTCGGATCCACTGGAGCGGACCCGGTTAGAGATCACTCGCCTGACCTGGACGAACTCGCCCTCAGACTGCGCAGTCATTTTGCCGACAGACCACTAGGCGGGCCCGGTCGGTCGAGCGGATCGACTCGGGCTGTCGTGGGCCGGGGAGGATTCGAACCTCCGAAGGCGTCGCCGGCAGGTTTACAGCCTGCTCCCTTTGTCCGCTCGGGCACCGACCCTCGAAGCGGTCACGATACCTGCGGCCGCCGGGAACAGGGCTCCGACGGCGGCCGGCTCGCGGCGAGTTGGTACTGTCGCTGTATGACCGCACGAGTTCTGGACATGGGTACCGAGGTGCGCACCCGGCTGATCCGGGTGGCGTTGGGTGACGAACCGGCCGAGGCGGTGCTGACCGGCGCCCGCGTGGTCAATGTCTTCACCCGCGAGATCGTGAGCGCGGATGTGGTGATGGCGGCCGGCCGGATCGCCGCGGTCGGCGACAGCGGCGAGCAGCTGGTGGGTCCCGACACCGAGATCATCGATGCCGATGGCCGCTTCGTGGTGCCCGGCCTCATCGATCCGCACATGCATCTCGAGAGTTCCAACATCACCGTCAGCGAGTTGGCCCGTGCCATCGTTCCCCGCGGCGTGCTGTCGGTCTGCGAGGATCCCCACGAGATCGCCAACGTGCTGGGTGTGGCGGGCGTCGACCTGCTCACCGCCGAGGCCGCCCGGCTGCCGTTGAACCTGCTGTTGCGGGTGCCGGGGCGGGTGCCCGCCATGCCGGCCGACCGGGAGACCTCGGGCCACGCCATGGACCTGGCGGAGACGCTGGCGATGCTGGACCGGCCCGAGGCGGTGTGCATCGGCGGCGACATCAACCCCGCCCTGTTGCTGGGCGCCGACCGGGCGCAGTTGCAGAAGATCGAGGCCACCATCGAGCGGGACAAGACGGTGGGCGGCCAGCTTCCCGGCTTCAGCGGCGCCGTCCTGGACGCCACGCTGGCAGCGGGTGTGGAGGACACCCACGTGGCGGAGTCGCCGGCGGAGGTCGTCGAGCAGCTGCGCCGAGGCGCGCGGGTGCTGCTGACGCCGCGCATCGACCGGCTGCCCGCCGAGGAGTGGCCGGAGGTCGTCGCCGCCACCGAGCGGCTCGGCCTGGACACCCGCCGCCTGGTGCTGTGCACCGACGACATCCACCCGAACATCCTCATGCGCGAGGGCCACCTCGACCAGCGGGTGCGCCTTGCCGTCGACGCCGGGTTCGACCCGCTAACAGCCGTGCAGATGGCAACCCTGAACGCTGCCGAGTTGATGCGCATCGACCGCCACCTGGGCAGCGT
>JAPPKQ010000479.1 GCA_028819945.1 bacterium
GTCTCGACCCGATGCAGCGCACCGACATGCTGGCGCTCATCAGCCGGCTGGCGACCGAGCACGGCATCAACGTGCTCATCAGCTCGCACCACCTGGAGGAGGTGGAGCGGGTCTGCAACAGCGTGGTGATGCTGGACGCCGGGCGGGTGGCCCGGGCCGGGCGGGTGAGCGACCTCACCGTCGGGGGCGCCGGCGTGATCGTGGAGGTGTACGAGCGGGCCGCCGATCTGGCCGCCGCCCTGGCCGGATCGGGGTTCGAGGCACGTGCCGAGGGCGACGAGGTGGTGCGGCTGGCGACCGCCGCCGAGTCGACCGGCGAGCCGGCCGACGCCGTGCGCGACGCCGTGGCCGACCTGGGCCTGCGGCTGCGGTCGATCCTGCCCGAGCACACGTCGCTGGCCGACGTCTTCACCGCTTCCCAGAACGGGCCCGACGGCAGCGGGGACGGGCCCCCATGAGCACCTGGACCGGCGGGCCGCAGGCGCAGATCTTCGAGGGCGGCTTCCGACCCTACGTTGGTCCCCGGCTGGCGCCCAGGCGCTGCTTCCGCTCGCTCTACACCTACTCGCTGGGCAGGCTGCTGGGCCGCAAGCGCCGCTTCCGCAGCAAGCTCATCGGCGTCGCCGCGTTCTTCGTGGCCTGGATCGGCGCCGTGGTGCAGATCTTCCTGGCGGGGCTGTTCTCGGAGTTCGGCGACCTGGGATACTACACGCAGGTCGGTGTGGGGGTGGTGCTGTTCACCGTCCTGGCCACGCCGATGCTGCTGAACACCGACCGCCGCAGCGGGCTGCTGAGCCTCTACCTGGCGTCGCCGCTCAGCCGCCGCAGCTACCTCAACGCCCAGACGTCGGCCATCTTCTCGCTGCTGATCGTCATGACCCTGGTGCCGGTCCTGGTGCTCGGCATCGTCTACACGTCGCTGGGCTCGGGACCGGGACACACCGGCGACTTCTTCCTGTTCGTCCTGCGCACGCTGACGGCGGCCCTGGCGCTGGCGGCAGTGCCCACGGCCCTGGCGGTGGCGGTCTGCAGCGTGGTGCGCCGCGCCGGCATGGCCATCGTGGTCGTCGCCCTGTGCCTGCTGGTACCGGCGGGCATCACGTCGCTGCTCATCGAGGAGGCCGGGGTGGCCAGCGAGATCGCCGTGCTCGACCCGCTGCGGCTGTCGCGGGCGCTGGCCAAGCGCTCGTTCGCCCTGCCGCTGACCGACGACAGCCCCGGAACCCTGGACGCCGTGGCCACCTGGCTGGTGGTGCTGGCGAATCTGGTGTGGGTGGCGCTGCTGTCGGCCGTCGCCCACCTGCGCTACGGGCGCATGGAGGTGGAGCGGTGAACACCTCCGGCCGGCCCGGGCCCATGCTGGAGGTCACCCGCGTCTCCAAGCGCTTCGGCGACCTGGTGGCCGTCTCGGACGTGTCGTTCCAGCTCGGCGCAGGCGTGACCGCGCTGCTGGGCCCCAACGGCGCCGGCAAGTCGACGATGCTGCGGATGCTCAGCGGGCTGGCCGCGCCCAGCGAGGGCACCGTCCGCGTCCTCGGCGGCGACCCGCGCGCCGACGTCGAACTGCGCCGGCGGATCGGCCTGGTCCCCCAGCAGGAGTCGCTGTTCGAGCACCTGCGGGTGCGGGAGTTCGTGCGGCTCGCCGCCGATCTCGGTGGCATCGCCGACGCCGAGGAGGCCACGGAGCGTGCGATCGGCACCGTCGGCCTGGACCCGGCCGACAAGCGGCGACTGAGCACCTACTCCAAGGGCATGCGCCAGCGGGCGAAACTGGCCTCGGCGATCGTGAACGGCCCCGACGTGCTGTTCCTGGACGAGCCGCTGACCGGCCTGGACCCCAACCAGCGCAACCTGATGATCGACCTGTTCCACCGCGTCGGCGCCAGCGGGCGCTGCGTGCTGGTGTCCAGCCACGTGCTAGACGAGGTGCAGCGCCTCGGCACCGACGTGCTGGTGATGGGGAAGGGACGGCTGCTGGCCGAGGGCGACTTCCGCCGCATCCGCGACCTCATGGACGACCGGCCCAGCCGCTTCCGCATCACCACCGACGAGCCGAGGGCGCTGGCTGCCGGGCTCATCGCCGAGGGTCTCGCCGTGGGCGTGGAGATCCACGAGCCCGGCGCGCTGACGGTCGCAACCGCCAGCGCCGGGCGCTTCGCCTCGGCCATCGCCCCGCTGGCCCGCGACAGCCGGGCGAGCCTGCGCGAGCTGCGGCCGCTGGACGCCGACCTGGAGTCGGTCTTCCGCTACCTGGTGGAGGGACGGTGAGCAACGCGGCGCGGGTCTTCCGCTTCATGACCCAGAAGCTGCTGCGCGACTGGGGTCGCGTCGCCGTGCTGGTCGTGCTGGCGGCGCTGGCGATCGTCATCGCCGTGGTGATGCGTGTCAGCGACGGCGGGGCGACACCCGAGGACGGGGCGGGGTTCCTGGTGTGGTACGGCCTGTCGATCATCCTGCCGTTCGGCTCGCTGCTGGTGGCCGCCGACGCCTTCGGCGATCTGCGCGACGAGCGCACCCTGGTGTACCTGTGGCTGCGGCCCGTGCGGGCGTGGTCGGCCACCGCCGGGACCGCCGGGGCGGCATTGACCGTCGTCGTCGTGCTGCTGGTGGTGCCGCTGATCATCGCCGGCCTGATCCTGGACGTGCCGATGGCGGACGGGGCGCTGCTGGCGGCGGTGGCCTACGTGGGCGTGTTCCTGGCCTTCGGGCTGCTGCTGTCGCGCCCGCTGCTGGTGGGCCTGCTTCTGCTGCTGGTGTGGGAGAACGTCATCGGCTCGCTCAGCGCAGCCACGGCGCGCCTGACGATCCGCTCCTACGCCGCCAGCCTGGTGGTCGGCGAGGGCTGGGACGTGGGGACGCCGGTGGGGCGGTCGTTCACCGCCTCGCTGGCGGTGCCGCTGGCGGTGGGCGCCGCCGGGCTGCTGCTGGCAACCTGGGGCTGGCGGCGAGCCGAGGTGGCCTGAGCCCGGACGGGCCGTTCGCTCAGCCGACCACCGAGGGGTCGGGGATAAGCGAACCCACCAACCACTGGAATCTCTTCCAGCCGTCGGCGGGCCCCAGGTCGTCGCGCGTGTAGCGGGCGGCGTCGTCGGGGATCGGCTCGGCCTCGCGGGCCTTGATGTGCACCTCAGCGGCCCTCTCGGCCATCACGAACCAGCCCACCGCCTCGTCCACCGAGGCGCCCACGGTCAGCAGGCCGTGGCTGCGCAGGATGACCGCCCGGTGCTCGCCGAGCGCCACGGCGATGCCCTTGCCGATCTCGATGCTCTCCACCGACAGCTCGGTGCCCTCGAAGACCCCGTGCCGCTCGAAGAACTGGCAGGCCTCCTGGCAGATGGGCCGGAACGGCTCGTTGAGGGCCGAGAACGGCGTGCCGTACTGCGTGTGGGTGTGTGCCGCCGACACCACGTCGGGGCGGGCGTCGTGGATGGGGGCGTGGATGGCATAGGCGGCGGGCATGTAGCCGAACTCGGTGTAGCCGTCCACGGCGGCGCCGTCGGGGCCCAGCAGAACCATCTTGTCGACGGTCGCGGCGCCGAACGGCACCCCGTGGCCCAGCATCCAGAAGTGGTCGGGCCGCTCGGGGTCGCGGGCGGTGATGTGACCGTCGCTCATCTGGCCCCAGCCGAGGGCGGCGAACACCCGGTAGCCCAGCGCCACCCGGCGCTTGCGGAACAGGCGCAACTCCTCGGGCGAGTCGAAGGTGGGCTCACCGATCAACGGCTCGTCATAGGAGAACACGACGCACCTCCTCTGCTGGTCCGTGGGCGTTTCCGATCGCGCCGCCGACAATCTAATTCCCGCCGGCTACGGACGGGTACTCCCCGCCGGACGCAGCGAACAGCGCCGCGCGAAGAGACGCGACAATGAGTCGAACTGTTCGAAGTTGCGTAGTAGCTGGCACCACAGCACAGGAGGACTCATTTTGGCTACCCTTCTCCTGAGTCATCGACGGGCAAATCACTGGCGCTGGGCCGAATGTCACGCGCGTCGAGAGGGAGGAAAAGATGACCAAACGAGGGACGATTCTCATCGCGATGGTGGCCGCCGTCGCATTGCTCGCCGCCGCCTGCGGAGATGACGGCGACGACACGACCGCGCCGCAACCACCCCCGCCGGCCACCGAAGCGCCGGCTGAGCCCGCCCCACCGGAGCCGCCTCCGGCCACAGAGGCCGCGGCGCCGGCGACGACCGAGGCGGCCGAGGACGCCGTGGAGCTGTCCCAGGCCGGCGGCCGCCTCGCCGAGGTGCAGGCACGGGGCGATGTGCGCTGCGGCGTGCGCGACGCCCTGCCGGGGTTCAACTTCCTGACCCCCGACGGCGAGCACGAGGGCTTCGACTCGGACTTCTGCCGGGTCATCGCCGCCGCCGTGTTGGGCGACGCCGGCGCGGTGGACTTCGTGGACCTCGCCACCGCGGACCGCTTCACGGCGCTGCAGTCCGGCGAGATCGACGTGCTGGTGCGCAACACCACCTTCACCGCCAGCCGCGACGGCAAGGAAGCCGCCAACTTCGTGTACACCACGCTGTACGACGGCCAGGGCGTCGTCGTCCCGGCGTCGACGGGGATCACCGACCTGGAGGGCTTGGCGGACGCCAACATCTGCGTGGCGCAGGGCACCACCACCGAGTTGAACCTCACCGACGTGATGCGCTCGCGGGGCATCCCGTTCAACCCGGTCACCTTCGGGGAGTCCTCCGAGGCCCGCGTGGGCTACACCGCCGGGCAGTGCGAGGCGTTCACGTCGGACAAGTCGTCCCTGGCTGTGTTCAAGTTCGAGATCGAGGAGGGCGGCGGCGACGAGCAGTTCATCCTGCCCGAGACGATCTCCAAGGAGCCGCTGGGTCCGGCCGTCCTCGACGGCGACACCGAGTGGGCCCAGGTCGTGCAGTGGGCCGTCATGGCCACCATCCAGGCCTGGGAGTTCGGCCTGGACTCCGGCAACATCGCCTCGGCCACCGGCGACAACCCCGCCCTCGCCCGGTTCCTGGGCGAGGAGGGCTTCGATCCGGGCCTCGGCCTGCCGAGCGACTTCGCCGTGCAGGTGGTCAGCCAGGTCGGCAACTACGAGGAGATCTACCGGCAGCACCTCGAGCCACTCGGCCTGCCGCTGGACGGCTCGGTCAACGACCTGTGGACCAACGGCGGACTCCTCTACGTGCCGCCCTACCGGTAAGAACCACACCCGGGCCCGTTGACGGCCCGCACATCTGAACGCCCGCCCGTGCGGTAGTCCCCAGGACGGCCCGGGCGGGCGTTCCGCTTTTACACCAGTACTAAATTTCGAATACGAAGTAGCTGAGCAGCCCGAGCGCTACATAGCCGGTCGCCGGT
>JAPPKQ010000209.1 GCA_028819945.1 bacterium
AGCGAGGACGGAGACCAATGCAACAGATGTCCACCGGGCACCACGTCGTATAGAGCGATTCAACATTGTTCGGCTTCCCCCTTGTGTTGTCACCGAATGAACGACGACCGAATCCTGCCACGATTCAAACGCGTTCGCCGCTCAGAGGGCCGCGGCCGACCCCCCTGGCAGATCCTGGGAGCTGTGCCAGCGCAGGACCCGTGTCTCGACGGCGGCGAGCAGCAGGTTGCCGATCACGCCGATGAACGCGAGCACGAAGATCGATCCCCACAGTTGGTCGATCAGCAGCCGCACCTGGCCCACGCGTGCGGTGTTGCCGAGACCCTCGGTGGAGCCCCCGAACATCTCGCCGATCACCGCTCCCACGAGGGCCAGACCGACGCAGAGGCGCCCGGCCGAGAACAGGTAGGGAAGCGATTGCGGGAATCGCAGCTTCCAGAAGATCTCCGTCCTGCTGGCCGACACCGAGCGCAGCAACTCGTAGGCGTTGGGGTCGACCGATCGCAACCCGGTGAACTCGTTGATCGTGAACGGGATGTAGCAGAACACCGCCGCGACGAGAACCTTGGGCCAGTGGCCGAACCCGAACCAGATCAGGAAGACCGGTGCCAGGACCGCCACCGGCGTGCTCTGCAGCAGGACGATGACGGGCATCGAAGAGCGTTCCACGAAGCGAGAGTGCGCCATGAACGTGGCCACGATGAGCGACGCCCCCAGAGCCAGTCCGTATCCCCAGGCAGCTTCGAGCAGCGTCACCTGGGCGTGGCGCCAGTAGAAGCCCGGCTCCTCACGGAGATGCACGAGGATGCTCCAGGGCGTCGGGAGAGTCAGGGGCGAGATGTTGAACACCCGCACGTAGAACTCCCAGATGCCGAAGACGACGACGAGCCCCACGATCGGCGCCACGGTCATCGCCGAGCGGTGGACGTGCTGCGGGCGCTGCGGGGGCGGCTGCTTGGTGCCGGCGCCCGGTGTGCTCTGCTGCGCGGCGTCGGCACTCACCGGGCCGACACCTCGCCGAGGGAGCGGCGCACGTTGCGCATGTGCGCCAGGTAGCGCTCGTCGTCCTCCATCTGCACCGAGCGGGGACGGGGCAGCGTGATCGTCTCGGCGTGCACGACCCGGCCAGGCTTGGTGGCCATCACCAGGACCCGGTCGGAGAGGATCACGGCCTCGGGGATGCTGTGGGTCACGAAGACGACCGTGTGCCCGGTGCGCTCCCAGAGATCCAGCAGGAGGTAGCGCATCTCGTTGCGGGTGATCTCGTCGAGGGCCGAGAAGGGCTCGTCCATCAGCAGCACGGGTGCACCCAGCGCGAAGCAGCGCACCAGCGAGACCCGCTGCTGCATGCCGCCGGACAGCTCCTTCGGGAGCCGGTCCAGGAAGTCCCCCAATCCGACGGTTTCCAGCAGTTCCAGGATCTCGCTCTCGTTGAGGGGCGGGTGGATGGCTCCCCGCCGGTTCACCTCGGCCAGCAGCGTCACGTTGCGGCGGACGGTCCGCCAACCCAGCAGAGACGGCGTCTGCGGCGCGAAGCCGATCTGCTTGGTGTCCCGAGCCTGCGCCGGGCTGTTGCCGTCGACGGTGACCGTGCCGAGTTCGTAGGGCAGCAGGCCGCCCACGACGCGCAGCAGGGTCGACTTGCCGCAGCCGCTCGGGCCGATCAGGCTGACGAACTCGCCCGGCTCGATCTCGATGTCGATCTCATCCAGCGCGTGCAGGAAGCTGCGACCGGTCGGGAACCACTTCGAGACTCCGCGAATGGAGACGGGGGCGCCGATGCTGCGTAGTGATCCCGTCGAGGTGGGTGCGGCCGCATGGCCCCCGCCGGGGTTCGGAGCTGGCACGGCGCCATCGTAAGCGGCGCGACTGCGGCGCGTCATGGCTGCCGGTGGCCTCTCGCCGTCCCCACGGTGTGGGCTACCGTTGCCGGCGACCGCCCGGGATCGCGACCGCGCGCCGGCCGCCGAGGGCCCTGCCGGCGCCCGTGGGGTCGATCCGCCGACACAGCCGCACCGGGCCGGAGGAGGGAGGTCCCTTGCCCGCCGGTCTGATCGACGTGCACTCGCACCACTATCCCGACAGCTACCTCGACGCCTGCCGCCGTCCCGACAGCGGGCTGGAGCACTACATCCGCGAGGACGGCCGCCTCGTCGTGCTCCAGGACGGGGCGGTGGCCGCGGCCGTGCCGCAGCCGCTGCCCGGAATGGACCACCGCCTGGCGCTCATGGACGAGGTGAGCGTGGAGGCCCAGGTGCTGTCTGTGTCGGCCCCCAACGTCTTCCGCCTGCCGGCGCCGCTGCGCGTCCCCTGACCCGCGACCTGAACGACGAGCTCGACGACCTGACGGGAGCGTCCGGCGGGCGCCTCAGGTTCTTCGCCAACCTGCCGCTCCCGGACATCGCCGCCTCGCTCACCGAACTGGACCGCGTGCTGCAGCGACCCCGCGTCGTGGGCGTGATGCTCTGCACCACCGTGGATCGGCGCACCCTCGACGACGCACATTTCGCACCGCTCTGGGAGGAACTGTCGCGGCGCCGTGCCGTGGTGTTCGTCCACCCCACCACCGGCTGCAGCACCGAGGGCCTGCGCGAGTTCGCGCTGTCTCTCGCCCTGGACTTCCTTGCCGAGACGACGAACGCCATCGGCAGGTTGACCTACTCGGGCACCTTCGAGCGGTACCCGGACATCCGCTGGATCTTCAGCCACCTCGGCGGGACCGTGCCCTTCGTCCACCACCGCTTCGACAACTACGCGGGGCAGTTCCCCGAGTGCCGCCGTCACACCACCCGCCGCCCGTCGGAGCAGCTGCGGGATCTCTTCTTCGACACCGTCAGCACGCATCCCGCCGCCATGCGCTGCGCCTTCGAGACGTTCGACATCTCGCAGTTCCTCTTCGGCACCGACTACCCGCACGTGCCGGGCGGGCTGCGCGCCTTCGTGGAGACCCTCGAGGCCGCCGGACTGCCCGCGGAGGATCTCGCCAGGGTGAGCCGGCACAACGCCGCCGAGCTGCTTGGAATCGCCGCCGAAGGCGGCAACCTCCGATAACCGGGCCGGGAGCGGTGATGGTAATTTTCTCGGTCGTGCGGAGAACCACGTAACGGCGCGGGGGGACGCATGCCGCAACCCACCGATGTATCCGATTTCGTCAAGGAGCGGCTGGCGCGGATTCGCGGCGAGTTGCGGCTGTACCACGATCTGCGGCCCGCCGAGTCGGCGTTCGTCGTCATCGACATGCAGAACGCCTTCGTGGCCGAGGGTGGCGTCATCGAGGTGCCGGCCAGCCGGGAGATCATCCCGGTGATCAACCGCATGGCCGCCGAGTGCCGGGAGCTGGGCGTGCCCGTGATCTGGATCCGCTCGCACCACCCCAAGGGCGGCTCCGACTGGCGCCACTTCTTCGACCACTTCGTGCGCCCGGAACGGCGGGAGGCCGCCGCCGCGGCACTCTCCGACGACGCCCCGACTTCGCGGTTCCATCCCGACATGGACATCCATGACGAGGACTACATCGTCTTCAAGAACCGGTACTCGTGCCTCATCCCGGGTTCGTCATCGCTGGAGCGACTGGTGCGCAGCCTCGGCTGCGACACCCTGTTGCTCGCCGGCACCAAGACGAACATCTGCGTCGAGTCGACGGCCCGGGACGCCATGATGCTGGACTTCCGGGTGGTGGTCCTCAGCGACGCCACCGCCGCGCTCACCGACGAGGAGCACCAGGCCTCCCTCAACGTCCTGGTCCAGGAGTTCGCCGACATCCTCGTGACCGGCGAGGTGGTCGACGAGTTGCGTGCCAATGCGGGAGGCGCCGACCGATGACCGACACCCTCGCCCCCGAAGACCTCATCGGCGGCGGCAACGGCGCCCTCGACCCCGTCACCTTCGAGATCCTGCGGTCGCGCCTGTCGGCCATCAACGACGAGGCGGCCATGACGATGCGCCTCGTGTCGGGCTCGCCGGTGGCCAACGAGGCCTACGACATGAACGTGGGCCTCATGGACGCCGACGGCGACTGCTTCGCCATCGGCATGTACATCACCATCCACGCGCTCGCCCTGAGCTCCACGGTCAAGGACATCAGGCAGCGCTTCGCCGCCGACGACGTCGGTCCCGGTGACGTGTTCATGTCCAACGACCCCTACGTCGGGGCCTGCCATCAGATGGACGTGGCGGTCGTGGCGCCGATCTTCGCCGGCGGCCGGCTGGTGGCGTGGACCGGCTCCACGGTGCACCAGATCGACCTCGGCGGCCCGGTCGAGGGCCAGGTGCAGCTCGGCGCCACATCCATCTGGAGCGAGCAGCCGCTGTTCCCGCCCATCAAGATCGTCGACGCCGGCGAGTTGCGCCCCGACGTGGAGCGGGGCTACCTGCGCCGCACCCGCCTGCCCCACCTCGTGGACCTGGATCTGAAGGCGATGATCGCCGGCTGCAACGTCGGGGTGGCACGTGTGCAGGATCTGACCGAGCGCTACGGCACCGGCGTGGTACTGGCCGCCATCGAGGGGATCAACGTGGCCACCGCCGCCCGGTTCCGGGCCCGGCTGGCGGAGTTGCCCGACGGCACCTGGTCGCATCGGGGCTACATCGAGTACGACGAGGTGTATCCGGTCGTCGTGGAGATGACCAAGCAGGGCGACTCGCTCACGTTCGACTACACGAAGAGCGCCGATCAGGCCGGCGCCGTCATCAACTGCACCCGCCCGGCCTGCGTGGGCGCCGTCGTGGCCGCCGTCCTCCCGTACCTCTGCTACGACATGGCGTGGTCGCCCGCCGGGCTGCAGCGGGCCATCGACGTGCGTACCCGCGAGGGCACCATCGTCCACGCGGCCTGGCCGGCGGGCACCTCCAAAGCAACCACCACCGGCAGCTTCATGGCCACGATCTCCGCGGGTGTCTGCCTGTCGAAGCTGCTGGCGGCGAGCGAGGGACATCTCCGGCAATTCATGTCCACCTGGATGGGTGGGCTCTACGTGGAGGACATGTTCGGCGTGGATCAGCGGGGCGAGTTCTTCGGCGCGGCGATCCTCGACGCCATGGCAGGGGGGTCGGGGGCGCGGGCCTTCGCCGACGGGCTGGATGCCGGCGGCTTCCTGGACTCGCCGTCGGCGATCATCGCCAACATCGAGGACATCGAGTACAGCTACCCGGTTCTCTACCTCTCCCGCCGGATCCAGGCCGACACCGGGGGCGCCGGCAAGTACCGCGGCGGGCACACCCACCCCCAAACCAAAAAAAACCACCACCACGCGCCGGTTGCCCCCCAGAAACATAACACCCAACGC
>JAPPKQ010000403.1 GCA_028819945.1 bacterium
GGTCCGGTGCCCGGGACCGACGCTGGTCTGCGATTCGTACAGGCTCTGGATGGCGCGCACCCGTACCTGCCGCCGGCCCGGCCGGACGGCCAGTTCGTCACCCACGCGCACCGAACCTCCGGTGAGCGTGCCGGTCACCACGGTCCCCGCCCCCGGTGCCACGAACGCCCGGTCGACCCACAGGCGCGGCCGGTCGGCGTCGACAGCGGTGGGGGTGTGCTCCAGCAGCCGGTCCAGAGCGGCGGCGAAGGACGCCATGCCCGTCCCCGAGACGCCGTCGACCGTCACGATCTCGGCGTCCGCCAGGAACGTGCCGGCCAGGTGGTCCGAGACGTCCAGGCGGGCGATCTCGGCCAACTCGGTGTCCACCAGGTCCACCTTGGTGAGCACCACGAGGCCGCTGGTGATGCCCAGCAGTTCCAGGATGCGCAGATGCTCCTCGGATTGCGGCTTCCAGCCCTCGGTGGCTGCCACCACGAAGATGCAGGCGTCGACGGCGCCCACACCGGCCAGCATGTTCCGGATGAACCTTATGTGGCCCGGCACGTCCACGATGGCGCAGCGTCGCCCGCTCGGCAGCTCGGCCGAGGCGAAGCCCAGATCGATCGTCAGGCCGCGGCGGCGCTCCTCCTCGAACCGGTCGGGGTCGGTGCCGGTCAGGGCCTTGACCAGCGTGGACTTCCCGTGGTCGACGTGGCCGGCGGTGGCGACGACGTGCACGCTGCCCTCGCCGGAGGATCTGCCGGCCTAGGCCCCGCAGGCCCTGCGTGCGGCGGCGGCCAGGATGCCGTCGTCGGCGGGATCCACGGTGCGCAGGTCCAGGAAAGTGCGCTGCCCGGCAACCCTGGCGACCACCGGCACATCGTTGTCGCGCAGGGCCGCGGCCCGGTCGCCGTTCAGCACGATGCCGGCCGACGGGATCTCAACCCCCGGCAGGGTGCCGCCTCCGGTGGTCGCCGCCATGTCGCACACCTCGCCGACGCCGAGCGACTCCGCACGGGCGCGCAGCTCGGCGACCGGGCGGGTCGCCAGGCGCCAGAAGGGGATGTCGTCGCCGCGCCGGTGCAGGTAGGTGAGTGCCAGCGACTGAAGTGTCTCCAGTACCAGGCCGCCCGCCCGGAAGGCGCGGGCCAGGGGATGGCGGGCGCAGCGCGCCACCGACTCGGCGCTGCCTGCGATGATGCCCGCCTGCGGCCCACCCAGCAGCTTGTCGCCCGAGAAGGTCACCAGGTCGGCGCCGGCGGCGAGGGTCTGGCGCGCCGCCGGCTCGCCGCGCAGCCACGGCGGCGGCCCGCCCGCCAGCCACTGGCAGGCCTCGTCGACCAGGCCCGACCCGATGTCGACCACCAGCGGCACGTCGAGGTTCGCAAGCTCACCGACCGCCGGGGCCTCGGTGAACCCCACGATGCGGTAGTTGGACTGGTGCACCCGCAGGCAAAGCGCCACGTCACCCGCCTCGACGGCAGTCACATAGTCCTGGCGCCGCGTGCGGTTCGTGGTGCCGACCTCCACCGGACGCGCGCCCGACTGCGCCACGATCTCGGGCACCCGGAAGCCGCCGCCGATCTCCACCAGCTCGCCGCGACTGACCGCCACGCCGCGCCCTGCTGCCAGCGCGCCCAGCGCCAGGGTCACCGCGGCGGCGCAGTTGTTCACGACCAGGGCGGCCTCGGCCCCGCAGAGTCTCGCCAGCAAGGCCCCCGCATGGGTGTGGCGATCGCCGCGGACGCCCTCCTGGGTGTCGAACTCCAGGTTGCTGTAGCGGAGCGCCGCAGTTCCGCCGGCTCCGGTTCCGCCGGGGGCGGCAGTTCCCAGCGGTGCCCGTCCCAGGTTGGTGTGCAGCAGGACGCCGGTGGCGTTGATCACAGGCCGCAGCAGCGAACGCTCCATTGCGGCTGCGCGCTCAGCGGCGCTGCCGGGGTCTCCGGCGGCGATGGCGGCACGGGCAGCGTCGACCAGCAGCCCGTGAGGCAGGCCGCTGGGGGCCAGGGACTGCGCCAGCGAGTCGACGCTGGGAGGGCGGGCCCGGCCGCCGGTCGTCGATTGCGGCGCCGTGCTCCCGCTGTCGCTCACGTCACCCACGCTATGGCCCCCTCAGAGACCTCTGGGCAGGCCGCAGGACTCGGCGATGAGGCTGCGGGCCATCTCGTTGTTGATGGGGGCGATGCGGTAGATGCGGGTGTCGCGCCAGTAGCGCTGCATGTGGGTCTCGGCGGCGTAGCCCATGCCGCCGAGCATCTGGATGCCCAGGTCGGCGGCGGCAACGGCGTACTCCGAGGCCAGCACCTTGGCCATCGTGGCCTCGGTCCCGCAGGGCTCGCCGATCGACTGCAGCCAGGCGGCCTCGTAGGTGACCAACTCGGCTTGGCGCTGCCACATCCTGATGTCGGCCACGTAGTGCTGCAGGGCCTGGAACTCGCCGATCCGCCGGCCGAACGCCTCCCGCTCGTTGAGGTGGGCCACCGCCTCCTCCAGCACGCCCTCCAGCACGCCACAGCACAGCGCGGCCACCAGGATCCGCTCGTTGTTCAGCGAGGCCAGCAGCTGGTGCCAGCCGCGCCCCGCCTCACCCAGCACCAACTCGTCGGGCACGAAGACCCCGTCGAGGTAGACCTCGTAGGAGGGCACGGCGCGCATGCCCAGCTTGGGGATCGGCGTGAGTTCGAGGCCGCCAGTGGGCTGGGGGACCAGGAACACCGTGGTGCCCAGGCTCTGGCGCGGCGGGTCGGGATCCGAGCGTGCCAGCAGCAACAGGTAGTCGGACTGCGCCGCCGCCGTGCACCAGATCTTGCGACCATCGATGCGCCAACCGCCCTCGCAGCGCTCGGCGGTGGTGCGAAGTGCGCCCAGCAGGTCCGTGCCGCCGCCGGGCTCGGTCACCGAGATGGCGAAGCGCAGCCTGCCGGCGGCCAGGTCGGGGAGGAAGCGCTCCTTCTGCTCGTCGCTGCCGAACGCGCTGAGCGACTTGGCGCCGGCGAAGGAGGAGATGCCCCAGATCCAGGTCAGCCCGGCCAGGGACCGGCCCAGCTCCTGGCACAGCAGAGCCTGATCGACGGCGTCGCCACCCTGGCCGCCGTAGGCGGGGTCGATGCCGATGGCATGGAAACCGGCGGCGGTCATCCTGTCCCAGAGTTCGAACGGGTACCGTCCCTCGGCGCCCTCGAGGTCTCGGGCCACCGACTTGGGGCATTCCCGCTCCACCCAGTCACGCAGCATGCGGCGGAACGCCAGCTGCTCCTCGCTGAAGCGGAAGTTCACTGACGGCGGCGGCTGAGGCTGACAGGCGTCCCGGCCAGGTGTGCGCTGCAGCCGGCGAGTTCGCCCGCCGGCACCAGCTCGTCGACGAGCCGTTTGGCGATCTCCCGGACCGCCTCGGCGGCAGGGCCCTCCCCCAGCACGAACGGCGCACCGGCGTCGCTGGCGGGCGAGACCGTCGGGTCGATGGGCACCTTGCCGAGCAGCGGTGCCCCGATCTCGAGGGCGAGCGCCTCGCCGCCGCCCTCGCCGAACAGCGCGTGCGCCGTTCCGTCGGGGGCGACGTAGGCGGTCATGTTCTCGATGACGCCGGCTATGCGCAGGTAGTTGTTGCGGCCCATGTTGGCGGCGCGCGCTGCCACGTTCTGCACGCTGCGCGAGGGGGTCGTGACGATGATCATCTCGGCCCGGGGCAGCAGCTTGGCGATACCCATCTGCACGTCCCCGGTACCCGGGGGCATGTCCACCACCAGGAAGTCCATGGGCCCCCACAGCACGTCCTCCAGGAAGTGGCGCACCGCCCGGTTCAGGATGAGGCCGCGCCACATCAGCGCGGTCTGCTCGTCGTCCACCAGCAACCCCATCGAGACGACCTTGAGTGTGCCGTCGCCGATCTGCCGGGTCTGCGGGAGGATCTTGCGTTCGGTCTCGGCACCCTCGAGCCGCCCGGTCAGGTCGAGCATGCGGGGCACCGAGTAGCCCCAGATGTCGGCGTCGAGCAATCCCACGGTGTGCCCCCCCGTCGCCAGCGCCATGGCGAGGTTCACCGAGATCGAGGACTTGCCGACACCCCCCTTGCCCGATGCGATCAGCAGCACCTTCGTGGTGATCGCGATCTCGGTGTCCGGTGCGTTCTCGGCCACGTTTCGCCGGGCGATGGCCATGGCCTTCGCCTTGCCCTCGCTGGAGAGCTCGGTCCAGGAGATGTCCACCCCGCTGACGCCCGGCAGGGATGCCACCCGGTTGCGCACGTCGCGCTGGATCTGCGCCCGCAGGGGACAGCCCATCGTGGTGAGGGCGACGGTCACGGTGACCTGGCCGCCGGGATCGACCTCGGTTCCCTTGACCATCCCCAACTCGACGATGTTGCTGCCGAGTTCGGGGTCGATGACGTCGCTCAGCAACGCCATGACGGCCTCGGTCGTCGGAGGTCTCGGATCTTGCGCCGGGGCGACGGTCACGCTGCGAAGTCTACGGGGCGGTCCATGGCCGGGGCCGTGCCGGCCCCGAGCAGCCTCGTGTAAGCTGACCGGGCCGGTCCGTCCCCCGGATCTGCGGATCGGGCCCCTCCGGAGGCAACGATGAGGCGAGGCAATCGACCAAGGAGTGCTTCATGATCACGCTCACTCCCGAGGCGGCGAGCAAGGTGGGCGAGTTGCTCACCCAGGAGGGCGAAGAGGGACTGGCGCTGCGAGTGGCGGTCCGGCCGGGTGGCTGTTCGGGGTTCAGCTACGAGATGTTCTTCGACACCGAGGTCAACGACGACGACCAGAGCGCCGAGTTCGAGGGCGTCGACGTCATCGTGGATCGATCCAGCGCGATGCTGCTGCAGGGCGCCACCCTGGACTACAGCGACAGCCTGCAGAACGCCGGCTTCTCCATCGACAACCCCAACGCCCAGCGCACCTGCGGCTGCGGGCAGTCCTTCAGCTGACCTCCTTGCCGGCGCACGCCGGCGACCCCATCACCCTCACTGTCGACGGCCGCCCCGTCAGCGCGCCCGCCGGCGACTTCTCGCTGCTGACGCTGCTGCGCGAGCACCTCGGCATCCGGGAGGTGAAGGACGGCTGCAGCCCGCAGGGGCAGTGCGGCGCCTGCACGGTGCTGGTGGACGGCGCCGCCCGGGTAGCCTGCGTCACACCGGCACGGCGTGCAGCGGGTCGCCGGATCACGACGCTGGCGGGCCTGGATCCGGCCCGGAGGGAGGCTTGGGCGGACGCCTTCTGCGCCACCGGCGCCAGCCAGTGCGGGTTCTGCACACCGGGCATCATCCTGCGGCTCGAGAGCCTTGCGCGGCGCTCGCC
>JAPPKQ010000153.1 GCA_028819945.1 bacterium
GCTTCCTGGGCATCACCCAGACCACCGACGACCCCGGCTATCACGTGCTGGATGACTGCATCGGCGAGTGCGAGTTCGAGAACCCCGACCGCGCGCCCAACGGGGACGTGGACCTGCGCATGGCGATCACGGTGTCCAGCGACGTGTACTTCTACAAACTGGCGGAGCAGTTCTCGCGCCGGGCCGGCTACGACGAGGATCAGATCCAGCAGACCGCGCGCGACTTCGGCTTCGGGAACACCACCGGAATCGCCCTCCCGTTCGAGCACGCCGGAATCGTGCCGGACGCCGGGATCAAGCAGGCCCGTCACGATGCCAACCCGGAGGCGTTTCCCGACCCGGATTGGCGTACGGGCGACACCATCAACATCTCCATCGGCCAGGGAGACCTGGGTGTGACCCCGCTGCAGCTGGCGAACTCCTTCACGCCGTTCGCCAACGGGGGCAGGATCTACCTGCCCAACATCGCTGTCGGGATGATCGACCCCGTGAGCGGCGAGACGGTCAACCTGATCCGCCCTCGCCTCACCTCCCGCCTCTACCTGCCGCCGGATCTGCAGGCTCCGATCCTGGACGGCATGCGCGGCGCCACCACGCTGCGCACCGACGAACGCGTCGGCACCGCCCAGGGGGCCTTCGACGGCTTTCCCCACGACCAGTGGCCGGTGGCGGGCAAGACCGGCACCGCGGAGGTGCTGGGCAAGGCCGACTCGGCGGTGTTCGTGGGGTTCGGCCCTCTGCCCCAGCCGCGCTACCTGGTGGCGGTCCTGCTCGAGGAGGCCGGCTTCGGCGGCGAGGCCGCGGCTCCGGTGGTGCGCCGGATTCTCGAGGCGGTGGCCCTGGATCGGATTCCCGAGGCGGCGGCGGAGGTCACCCGCCAGGACTTGGCCGTGGTGCCGTCGGCGGAGCCGTCGTGAGCGCGCCGGGCGGGGCGCACCCCAGGCGACGCCTGCTGCCGCGGGTGCCCCCGCTGGCCCCCTGGTTGCACGCCGACGTGATCCTCGTGGTCGCCGCGGCGGCGCTGACCCTGTTCGGGATCGCCATGATCTACAGCGCCACCCGTGGCATCGATCCGGCCGCCTACAGCGACTTCCACCTCCGGCGGCAGTCGCTGTTCGCCGTCGTCGGGGCCTTCCTGGGCGCGGTTGCCGCCGGCGTGGACTACCGGCGGTTCCACTCGCTGGCCTGGCCCCTCTACGGCACCACCCTGCTGGTGCTGATCCTGGTGCTGACGCCGCTGGGTTCGGTGCGCCAGGGAGCCCGCGCCTGGTTCGTGTTCGGGGGCTACCAGGTGCAGCCCTCGGAGTTCGGCAAGCTGGCGATGATCGTCGTGCTGGCCCACTACGCGGCGCGGTTCGGGGGGCGCATGACGCTGGTCCAGCTGCTCGGCGCGCTCGGGTTGGTGGCCGTGCCGATGATGCTGGTGCTGCTGGAGCCCGACGCCGGCACCGCGGTCGTGTTCGCGGTCATCGCCATGGGACTGCTGCTGGTGGCGGGAGCGCAGGCGCGCCACATCGTGGTGGCGACGGCCCTGGGCCTCGTCGGGCTGGGGTTGGTGCTGAACTCGGGCCTCGTCGAGGAGTACCAGCGGCAGCGGATCGAGTCGATCGTGAACCCGGGCGGCAACCCCGGCGACACCTTCAACATCGAGCAGGCGCAGATCGCCATCGGCAACGGCGGTCTGACCGGCCACGGTTACGGGCAGGGCACCCAGACCCGTAGCGGACTGGTGCCCGCGCAGGAGACGGACTTCATCTTCACCGTCGTGGGTGAGGAGCTGGGCTTCCTGGGAAGCATCGTGGCACTGGGCCTGCTGGCGGTGCTGCTCTGGCGGATCTGGCGCGCCGCCAGGGTTGCGGGCGACCTCTTCGGCTCGTTGCTGGCGACCGGTGTGCTGTGCATGGTGCTCTTCCAGGTGTTCCAGACCGTGGGCATGGCTGCAGGCATCATGCCGGTGATCGGGATTCCCTTGCCGCTGCTGTCCTACGGGGGGTCCTCGCTCCTGACCACGATGATGGCGTTGGGTCTGGTGCTCAACGTCTCGATGCGCCGCCACGTGGTACGCGCCAGTTGACCGGTGACCGCCGCCGGGGGGCCGGACCGGTAGCCTGAACGTCGTGCGTTCGCTCTGGCCCGACTTGGAGCCTCTCCTGGATCAGGTTCAGCGTCCGGCGCGCTACATCGGCGGCGAGGAGGGCGCAGTCCCGGCGGCTCATGGACCCGGGAAGGTGGCCTGGCTGCTCTGCTACCCCGACAGCTACGAGGTCGGCCTGCCCAACCAGGGCCTGCAGATCCTCTACGAGATCCTCAACGAGCGCAGCGACGCCGTTGCCGAGCGGGCCTACGCCCCCTGGGGTGACCTCGAGGCCCTGATGCGCCCGCAGGGGCTTCCGCTCTTCTCGGTGGACACGCACCTGGCTGCCGGCGAGTTCGACATCCTGGCCTTCAACCTCTCCTCCGAGCTGGTCTACACGAACGTGCTGAACCTCATCGATCTGGCCGGCGTGGCCGTGCGCAGCGCCGACCGCGCAGGCGACGACCTGCTGGTCGGCGCGGGCGGGCACTGCGCCTTCAACCCCGAGCCGCTGGCCGACTTCGTGGACTTCTTCGTGCTCGGAGACGGCGAGGAGGTGGTGGGGGAGATCACTGCCGCCGTGGCTGCCCATCGCTCCGGAGGGCGCCGGGAGGTACTCGGAGCTCTCGCGGGGGTCGACGGTGTCTACGTGCCGGCCGCCTACGCGGTGAGCTATCGCGGATCCTCGGCAGTGGTGACGCCTCGCTGGGTGGAGGCGTCCGACGTCGTGGAGAAGCGGACAATCCCCTCGCTCGGCGACTGGCCGTACCCGAAGCGGCAGTTGGTCCCACTCACCGAAGTGGTGCATGACCGGCTCAACGTGGAGGTGTTCCGGGGCTGCACGCGCGGTTGCCGGTTCTGCCAGGCCGGGATGATCACCCGTCCCGTGCGCGAACGTCCAGCGGAGCAGGTGCGCACCATGGTCTCCGAGGGCTTGCGGCGCACGGGCTACGACGAGGTTGCGCTCACGTCGCTGTCGACCGCCGACTTCAGCGGCATCGAGCAACTCGTGGCCGACGTCGTGGGGCCCGAGGACGGTGCCGGTGGGGCCGGCTGCCCCGCGGTGACGGTGTCGCTGCCGAGCCTTCGGGTGGACGCCTTCACGGTCGGTATCGCCGCGGAGTTGCAGCGAGCACGCCGCACGGGGCTGACCTTCGCTCCGGAGGCCGGATCGTGGCGGCTCCGTCAGGTGATCAACAAGCTGATCAGCGCCGAAGACCTCGACGCCGCGGTCGAGAGCGCCTATTCACAGGGGTGGCGTCGCGTCAAGCTGTACTTCCTCGTGGGTCTCCCGACGGAGACCGATGAGGACGTCCTGGGGATCGCCGCCCTGGCGCGCCGCTGCGTGGAGTTGGGACGACGTCACGTCAGGGGAGCCTCGGTGACGTTCTCGGTCGGGGGTTTCGTCCCCAAGCCGCAGACGCCGTTCCAGTGGTTCGGCCAGAACACCGTCGAGGAGTTGCGCCGGAAGATAACTCTCCTGGCCGACGACCTGCGTGGCGACCGCAGCGTCAGGCTGAAGTGGCACGATCCCGAGGCAACGCTGGTGGAAGGGCTGGCCAGCCGGGGCGACCGGCGGCTCGGGGCGGTGATCGAGGACGTCTGGCGTTCGGGCGGCACCTTCCAGGAATGGTCCGAACACTTCGACTACCAGTTGTGGCTCGACGCCATGGAGCGCCACGGCCTGTCGGTCGAGGACTGCGCCTACCGGCATCGCAGCGACAGCGAAGCGCTTCCCTGGGATCATCTCTCGGCAGGTCTGCACAAGGACTTCCTGTGGCAGGACTGGCAGGACGCCCTGGCCGAGTCCGGCTTGGAGGACTGCCGTTGGACGCCCTGCTACGACTGCGGGGCGTGCACCGGCTACGGCATCGAGCACGTCGTGGCCTCGGCGACGCCTCCCGCCGGCGGGAGCCAGGGAACCGGTCAGGATCTGCTGCGGCCGGTGCCAGTGCCCGTGCGGCTGCTGGAGACCCGCCACCTGGCAGGTGTGTCGTGAGGGTGCGCCTGCGCTGGTCCAAGCAGGGCAAGGTCCGCTTCTGCGGGCATCGCGACGCGGCCCGGATCTGGGAACGCGCCGTGCGACGGGCGGAACTGCCCGTGGCCTACTCGCAGGGATTCAGCCCGAGGCCGAGGATCTCCTTCGGGTTGGCCCTCGCAACCGGGCAGGAATCGGTCGCCGAGTACCTCGATGTGGATCTGCGTGCGTCCGAAGAGGAGCTCTACGACTGGGCCGCCGGCATGCCCGAGCGGCTCACTGCGGTGCTTCCCGAGGGCATGGCCGTGCACGACGCCTGCCCGCTGCGCCCCGGCGCGGTGTCGCTGCAGGAGGCGGTCACGAGCTGCACCTGGGAGTTCGCACTGACCGAGACCGACACCTCACTCGCCGCCGCCTGGGTCGAACAGGTCCGGTCGGCGGAGAGCCTCCCCCTGCAACGTGAGCGCAAGGGGCGTATCACCACCTCCGACGTGCGCACGGCCGTCGGGGATCTGCACATTCTGGACGCCTCGGACCGACGCGTCCTCGTTGCCGAACTCGGCACGAAACCCCGGGCGGTGCGGCCCGCAGAATTCCTGCGCCTCATCGCCCCCCCGCTGGCCGCCGGACGCGTCCGGCGGTTGCACCAATGGATTACGCGGGACGGCGAGCGGTACGAGCCGCTTGCTCCCGAAGCCGGCGCGCCGGCGCCGGGCGGCGACGTACTCGCCGCGGCCTCGATCGACGCCGTTCCCGCTGCGCAGCAAGAGGTCTGCGCGTGATGAGAAGGGAACTACACCATGTCTTCGTCCTCTCAGACGGACGCCGAATCCGCCAAGGGCGGCGCTGATTCGAAGAGTCGCAGCAAGTCCGCCGACCAGGAGAACGGTCAGGTAGCCGGCTCCGACGCCGGCGGTGGCCGAACCCGAGGCGGGCAGGCCGGGGCCTCCTCCACGGAGCACCGCAAGCCCCGCATCGGCGACAGCCGGCCCGCTCCGGCACCCGCCCCCGCGCCGTCCAAGGGATCCGCGCCGTCCAAGGGATCCACGCCGTCCGGCGGCGGCAACAGGGGCGGATCACGGTCCGGCGGCCGGCGCCGGCGGCGTGGCGGCCGCGGGTCGGGGGGGCCCCGGCGCCGGCCGCCCCAACCCCTCGGAGGGCAGACCCCCCGCGCACCGCGCGACGTTGAGGGCCCACCCCACCCCCCCCCCCCGGGCCGC
>JAPPKQ010000375.1 GCA_028819945.1 bacterium
GTCCATGGTGATCCGGTACCACATCGGGCTTGAGGATCTGAGCGAACGGCTGGACGGGCTCGACCCGGCGGGCGAGGGGAACTGAGGGATGGCGCTACCGAACTGGGCGAGCGGCGCGGCGGAGTGGGCCAAGGGGCACAGGGCGCAGGCCGTCGCGATCGGCGCGGGGGCGCTGGTGGTGATGGTGTTCCTGTTCTCCGGCGGCGAGGGTCCGGGAACGGTCGACCAGGGGCCGGCTGAGGACGACCTGTTCAGCGCCGGCGCCCTGCCGGAAGACGCGACAACGGCCGGGGCGCTGCAATCCATGCAGGCGCGCATGACGTCGCTGGAACTCATCATCGGCAGGCACAGGGAGCGCGACACGCAACTGGAGCAGGCGCTGCGGGACCAGGTGGCGATGCTGTCGACGCAGATGAAGGACCAGGAACGCGCCTACACGGACCAGCTTGAGGCGGCGCTGGAACAAGCCATCGCCCTGGCGCGGCAGACCGAGCGGCAGGCGGAAGAAGCGGCGCTGGCCCACCTGCCGCCGCCGGTGCCGACATTGCGCATCCTGCGTCCGGGCGGGGGGCCTGGGGCGTCAGGCCAGCCGGCTGCACAGCCACCGGCGCCCGCGCCGGTGCCGGGCGCCGGTGGGCGGGAAGAGGCGTGGGTGCGGCTGCCGCTGGGATCGACGGTGACGGGCGAGCTGCTGACGGGAGCCTTCGCGACCAAGGCGCGGGGCGACGCGCTGCCGGTGCTGATGCAGCTCAGGAGTGCGTTCGCCGGGCCAAACGACACGGAGATCCCGCTTGAGGACTGCCTGCTGATCGGCAAGGCGACGGCGGACATTTCGAGCGTGCGGGCGCGGGTGGAGGCGGTGAGCCTGTCGTGCGTGCTGCCGGACGGCACGGCCTTCGAGCGCCAGGTGAAGGGCTACTTCACCGGCGAGGACGGCACCCTGGGGGTGCCGGGGCGCTGGGAGTTCAGGAGCGGCCGCTGGCTCGCGAACCTGCTGTCGGCGATGGGCACCACGGCAGCCGGCCTCTACGCCGACGTGGCGATCGCGCAGGAAATCGGGGGGACGAACGCCATTCTGGGCGGTATCAGCACCTCCGACGTGACGGACCGCATCCAGGAGTTCTTCCTGGCTCGCGCCGAGGAGATTCTGCCGGTGGTGTGGGTGGAGAGCGGCACGCCGGTGTACGTGGTGATGCTGGAGGGCCTGACGATCGAGGGGCTGCCGGCGGAGGAGATGTATCCGACGGCGGCGTCGGTGTGGGACTGAGAATGGATAGAGTGCGCTGCGGTTTAATGGCGATTGCGGTGCTGCTGGTGGTGGGCTGCTCGCCGAAGCCTTACGTCGGCGACCCACGGGACCTGCACGCGGCCATGGGATCGCGAGGCGAGCCGTTCGAGGCACCCGCGCTGGAGGCGTCGGCGGCGGCGCTGGGCCCGGAAGCTCCGTACCTGCCGCTGGTACGGCCGCCTGATGTCCGGCGGGTGTGGGTGACGGCGCACCTGAACGAAGAGGGCGACATGATCGCGGGCCACTGGGTGTACCTGATGCTGGAACCTTCGTCGTGGTACCTGCGGGGTTATTCGGGGCAGAGGAAGCTGGAACTGAAACTGCCGGCGCGGGTGCCCGTGCAAGGAGCGAAGGAGAAGTGAGCGATGGCTGAGATCGCCCAGGAAGACCACCGACCGTTCGCGTCGCTGCTGCCGCACGGGCCGGTGGTGGGCGACCCGTCGGACGGCATCCTCTTGCTGCAGGAGCCGAAGTACCCCAAGGGCGCCGGCCTTGGGTGCGTGTGGAAGGTGACGCCCAGGAACGTCGGCGCCATCTCGGACGCCGCGGTGGAACAGATGGCCATGGTGCTCCAGGGGCTCTTCCGCAGCCTGGTCCCGGGGACGGCGATCCAGGTGATCATGCACATGGCGCCGACCGACCGGGTGGAGCGGTGGTCGGACTTCCGCAAGGACGCGCCGGACGTGTACAGCCTGAACGAGTTCCAGGAAGCCAACATGAAGGAGGGCATGGCGCACGCCGACGGCGCGAAGCGCTGGCGGCTGCGCGACACCACGACGCTGATGACGGCGCGGCTGTCGGCGCCGATCCCCGACCTCGGACGCCGGCAGCGCGGCCTGTCGCTGTTCCGTTCCGAACAGAAGCTGCTGCGCCACCTGAACCGGGTGACCGAAACGGTGCTGGCGCGGGTGGCCGAGGAGTTGGAAGAGCTGCGCATGCTGTGCGAGAGCGTGCTGGACATGGCGGGCGTCGGGCACGAGCGGCTGGACTGCGCCGGCATCCAGCGGGAGGTGGCACGGCTGCTGCAGCCGTGGCAGCGCGAGGCGCGCTGCTACGACGACGAGCTGCCGATGCGCGAGCAGGTGCTGAGCGTGCCGGCGCGCACGACGCAACAGGGAGCGTGGGTATTCGGGCCCGACGAAACGGTTACCGAGGGCGAGCGGGAATGGGAGGCGCGGGTGATGTCGCTGCAGCAGGCGCCGCCGCGCACTTATCCGGGGATGCTGTCGAGCCTGCACGCGCCGCGTGATACCGAGCCGTTCGCGCCGTGGGAGTCGCTACCCGACACGCCGCTGACCCTGGTCACCCAGGTGGGCGTGCCGGACCAGGAGGACGAGCGCTCGATGCTGCGGCAGAAGAGAAATTTCGCCTACATCCAGCGCAACAACCTGTTCGGCGAGGAAGACCCGGAGAAGCGGCAGCTGCGCCAGGACCTGGACGCCATGATGCGCGACACGACCTCGCACATCCTGCACACGCGGGTGCATCTGGTGCTGTGGGGCAAGGCGGGCCGTTCGATGGCGTCGACGTTCTCGGTCATCACGCAGGCAGGCCGCCGGGTGGGCCTGGAGTTCATGCCGGAGGCGATCATCGGCAACCAGCTCTTCCTGCAGTGCCTGCCGCTGGGCCTGAACCTGAAGTATCCGAGGGAACAGATGCTGCGGCGCTCGCGGCGCATCCCGGCCATTTCGGCGGCGCACCTGCTGCCGCTGTACGGCGACTACACCGGCAGCGCGACGCCGGCGCAGCTTTATACCAACGCGCGCGGCGAGGCGGTGTGCGTCGACTTCTTCGACCGCCCGCTGCCGCACACCATCGTCGCCGGCATGTCACGGTCGGGCAAATCCTTCCTCGTGAACCATCTCATCCAGCAGGTCCTGCCCCTCGGCGCCTCGGTGTGCATCCTCGACCGCTGGGCGTCGTACGACACGACGACGGAGGTCTACAAGGGCGAGTACGTCGCCATCGAGCTGGACAAGCCGATCTGCTTCAACCCCTTTGCGGGCGACCTGCAACAGGAGCACCGGACGTTCCTGGTGGCGCTGATCGACCAGATGGCCTCCGGCGTCACCGGACGCGACGCGGGGGGTTTCGGACAGGAGCAGAAGGCGGTGTGCGACACCGCGCTGCAGGCGTTTGCGGAGTGGCAGGCGGAGAACCGGCCGGGCGAGGAGCCGGTGCTGCGGGACTTCTACAACCTGCTGCGCGATCCGCCGTTCGAGGACGAGGGCATCGGGCGCGGCATCGCGCTGCGGCTGGCGCAGTATGTTGGCAAGGGGGCGTACGCCGGCTTCGTCGACGGCAGGAACGAGCTCGACATGAGCAACAACCTGACGGTGTTCGAGCTCGCCGGCCTGGACAAGGCGAAGGACCTGCAATCGGTGCTGCTGCTGTGCCTCATGTACCGCCTGATGAAGTACATCACCAACCCGGCGGCGCGGCAGCAGCGGAAGTACCTGATCCTCGACGAGGCGTGGGCCTTGCTGAAGCAGGAGAGCGCCGCGGCCTTTCTCGAAGAAGCGGCCAGGGCGCTGGCGCGGTTCCGGTGCTGCGCCATGTTCATGACGCAGCAGGTATCGGACTTCGACTCTCCGGCGGCGCAGGCGGTCAAGAACAATAGTAGCAACTACGTGCTGCTGCAACAGAACCCGGAGCAGATCGGCATCATCAGGGAGGTGTTCGACCTGACGGAGCAGGAGGTGCGGCTGCTGTCGAAGGTGCACGTGCGGCCGACGTGGGGCGAGGCGTTCCTGTGGCAGCCGGACGGCTCGGGGGGAATCATCCGCCTGGTGCCCGACCCGTTCCTGCGCTGGCTGGCGAGCCAGAAGCCGCACGAGCGCGGCGCCAGGGAGAAGCTGAAGGCCGAGCTGGGCGGCGACCTGATGGGCGCGGTGTCGCAACTGGCGCGCGATTACCCGCTGGGGATGCCGCAACTGGCGGCGTAGGAGGAAGGCGTGTTGCGCAAGCATATGGGCAGGCTGCTGATCGTGGCGGCGGGCGGCGGGTGTCTGGCGGTGCTGATCTTCGTGGTGCCGCCGATGATGGACGAACCGGCGCCGCCCGCGACGCAGGACGGGATGGCGGCGGAGGTTCAGGGGACTGACGCGTCGCAGGGCGATGAGGCGGAGCCTGATGCCGTGATGCGGGGTCCGTCGCCGCTGGTGGGCGTGTGGAACGACGGCCGGGAAGGGGCGGTGTCGTTCCGTGCGGCGGAGTGGGAGGCTGACGGACCCCCGGAGCCGGTGGAAGCAATTGCCGTGCATGAAGGCGGGCTGCCGCAGGTGCTCAGCGAGCAGGATGTGGCTGAGGCCAGGGCGGCGTTGGAGGGAGAGGAACCGGAAGCGGACGTGGCCGTCGAGCCGGGCGCGGCGGGAGAGAGTGAGCAAGGAGCCATGGTGCCGGATTCCGGGGAAGATGCAGTGTCCGATCCAGTCGCCGCTCCGGTGCCGGAATCGACGAAGGTCCCGGATTCCGGGGCCGGCGAAACGGATATGGAGGACAAGGGGGGAAGCGAGGGCCGCTTGACCGTTGCGCCGGCGCCGGACGACGAGGCGAGAGAAGAGGAACTGGAGGCCATGATTCGCGCGGTGGTTCGGGCCGTGGTGTCGGAATCGGAGGTATCGGAGGAAACGGAGGATGACGGCACAGCGGAGAACGGGGCAGAGCTTCCGGCGCGGAGAGGCGAGTTCGACGTGCCGGTGTACCTGGATTCTCGGGCGCCGCGGGAAGTCTCCCAACCCTCCGGGGGGGTTCCGGAATCGGCGGCGCCCGAGGCGGCGCAGGCCGGGAATGCGCAACACGGCCTGTCGCTGCGCGCGGAGCGGGCGGGGGTAATCGTGCCGGGCACCTTGCGCGGGGTGATGGGCTACCGGCTGCCGCTGGTGAGCCGCCAGGAGGTGCCGGACCAGATCGTGTCGGGGGTGCTCATTCCGGCGCATACGACCTTCGTGATCCTGGAGCAGGGCGCTTGGGAAC
>JAPPKQ010000142.1:0-393 GCA_028819945.1 bacterium
GGTCGAGCCGGTCGCGGATCCGGCGGGGCCGGCTTGGCGGGGGCGGGCGGCGGAGCCGGTTGTGCCTCGGCGGCAGCCGGCGCAGGCTCGTCGGCGGGCGGCTCGGTGCCGATCAGGTTCTCGCGTTCGGCGAGCTTCCGGACCCGGTAGGCGTGCGCCTCGTCCATGCTGGAGGAGGTGGCCCGCACCCCGATTCCGAGGCTCTTGCAGAGATCGAGGCACTGGTTGTTGGAGATCCCCAACTCCCTCGCCAGGTCGTACACCCGGATCTTCTTCGCCACGGCGCTCTCCCGCGGTGGGGGGGGGGCGCGGCCCGGGCGCGGGGGGGGCGCCCCCCGGGCGGGGGGGGGGGGCGCGCGGGGGGGGGGGAGATTGGGGGCGGGGGGGGGGGGG
>JAPPKQ010000142.1:403-5240 GCA_028819945.1 bacterium
ACCCCCAACTCCCGCCCGAGGTCGTACACCGGTATCTTGTCGCCCCCGGCGCCCCCCCGGGGGGCCGCGCCCCGCGCGGGGGGGCGGGGGGCGAGACGCCGTGGCCCACTGGCTCGAGCGCGGCGATCAGATCATCTGCGGCGCCATGGGGGACGTCCCTGCGAAATGCCCGCCGCAATCGTGCAGGGGATGCGGCACGGCGCAGGCAGTCGTCGTCGCCGGCGCAGATCCAGGCCCCCCGGCCGGGCAGCGCCCTCCCCGCCTGCAGCCGCTCGCCCACCAGGGCGAACCTCACGAGCTCACCGACCGGACGGGCGCGGCGGCAACCGATGCAGGTACGGCGCCTCCCGGCGCTCCGCGGTGCTATGACGCGCTCCGAGGATCGGCCGCAGCCTCGGCCTCGGGAGCGCCGACGCCACCGGTCCACTCGTCGAGGGAGATCGTCGGGCCGCCCTCGGCCGGTCGCCAGACCTGCTCGCCGGTGTCGGGGTCGATCCCCCACTCGCCCTCGGCCCAGTCGACCTTGCCGTAGGCCGCCTCGGCGGCGATCTGCGTCTCGCTCTTGATCTCGATCCGCCAACCGGTGAGCCTGGCCGCCAGGCGGGCGTTCTGGCCCTCCTTGCCGATCGCCAGGGAGAGCTGGTAGTCCGGGACGATGACCTCGGCAGTACCCAACTCCTCGTCGATCCGCACCTCCTTGACCCGGGCCGGGGAGAGGGCCTTCATGACGAAGTCCGTGGGGTTCTCGGCGTAGGAGACGATGTCGATCTTCTCGCCGCGGAGCTCGTTCACGACGTTGCGGACCCGTGCGCCCCGCGCTCCCACGCATGCCCCGACGGGGTCGACGTTCTCGACGTTCGACCACACGGCGATCTTGGTGCGATGCCCCGGCTCGCGGGCGCAGGCCTTGATCTCGACGGTCCCGTCGGCGATCTCGGGAACCTCGAACTCGAAGAGCCGCTTGATCAGCCCCGGATGGGTGCGGCTGACGACGATCTGGGGTCCCTTGGCGGTCCGGCGAACCTCGACGATGTAGGCCTTCAGGCGACTCGACGGGTCGGGCCGCTCGTAGGGCACCTGCTCGGACTGCGGCAGGAGGGCCTCGACCCGGCCCAGATCCAGCAGCGTGTAGCGCGAGTCGCTCTGCTGGATGATGCCGGTCACGATGTCGCCCTCGCGCCCGGCGTACTCCTCGTACTTGAGGTCCCGCTCGGCCTCGCGGATCCGCTGGGTCATGACCTGCCGGGCGGTCTGCGCGGCGATACGCCCGAAGTTCGCCGGCGTGACGTCGAGCTCGGGACCCGTGGGTTCCCCGTCGCCGTCGATCTCCTGGGCGAGCACGCGGATGTCCATGGTCTCGGGGTCGATCGTGACCCACGAGTACTCGTAGGCGCCCGGCATGCGCTTGTATGCCGACTCCAGGGCGTCGGCGAGGGCACCGAAGAGAGTGTCCACCGAGATGCCCTTGTCGGCGGCAAGCGCCTGCATGGCTTCCAGCATGTCCAGGTTCACCGGCCCGAACCTCCCTTTGCGGGCCCGGCGCCGTTGCGGCGCCGCTGCGCCCCGCCCCAGTCGAAGACCGTGCGCGCCCGGTCGACGACCTCCAAGCTGATCTCGCGGCGCTGCCCGTCGCCGGTCTCCAGGGTGATCGACTCGTCGTCGGCCGCCACGAGCCGGCCCTCCAGCCGGCGCTCGTCGTCGCCGGTCGGGCGGAGTTTCACCGCCACGGCCGACCCGACGGCCTTGCGATACTGCTCGGGCCGCCGGAGTGGGCGCTCGATCCCCGGGCTCGTGACCTCGAGGGTGTACCGGGACGGGATCGGGTCGCTGGCGTCCAACTCGGCGGAGAGCGTGCGGGTCACCAGGACCAGGGTCCCGCTGTCGATGCCCTCGGCGGTGTCGACGGTGAGCCGCAGCCGGCCGCCGCCCCACTGCACGTCCTCCAACTCCACCCCCAGGGGCCCCAGCAAGGGCGCGGCGAGGGAGCGGACGCGCGCTTCTACCCCGGTGGCGCTCTCCTTGCGATCTTCCATTCCCGTCCCGCTCCGTCCCGGGGTTCGTTCCGCCGTGCGCGCTCCGAGTTGCTCGCGTCGAAGCTCGCCCGCTGCCACCGGCCACCAATCGACAACAAAGGCGTGGGACTCGCCCACGCCCTGTCCGACAGTTGACCTGAAGCAGCCCCGAGTATATCGCTGGGCGGTCCCCGAACGCGGTGCTCGCGGGCCCGCGCGCGCCCCTGTGAGGCGCCTCTCAGGTGCCGGCGGCCCGGCGCACGATGTCGACCCGCGCGGCCACCTCGTTGGCGTCGTCCCCCTGCACCTTGAGCAGGACGGTGCGATCCCGCTCGGCCTCCCGGCTGGCCCGCTCGACGTCGGCGCGCGCCAGCGCCGCCTCGACGCCCTCGGCGGAGATCAGCTCGGCCCAGGACACCAGAGCCTCCACCATCTCGTCCTCGGGAACCACGGCCACGTTCTGGCCCTTCACGAAGAGGTGACCCCGGCCACGCCCCGCGGCGATCCCCAGGTCGGCGTCGCGCGCCTCGCCGGGACCGTTCACGACACAACCCATGACGGCCACCTGCAGCGGTATCTCCCGCTCGCCGAACGCCTCCAGCGCGTCCTCGGCGATCTTGAAGACGTCCACCTCGGCCCGGCCGCAACTCGGGCAGGCGATGAGGTCGACGTTGCGGCGCTCGCGCAGACCGAGCGCCTCCAGCAGCGTGCGGCCCGCCCGGGCCTCGGTCACCGGATCGGCGGTCAGCGAGTACCGGATCGTGTCGCCGATGCCCTCGGCCAGCAGGGTGGCGATCCCCGCGGTGGACTTCACGGTGCCTGCCGGGGGCGGGCCGGCCTCAGTCACGCCCAGGTGCAGCGGATGATCGGTCACCTCGGCCAGCTGCCGGTAGGCGTCGATCATCAGCGGCACGCTGGAGGCCTTGACGGAGATCTTGACGAGGTCGAAGTCCACCTCGGCGAAGTAGGCCAGCTCGTCGAGCGCCGACTGCACCATCGCCTCGGCGGTGACCTTGCCGCCGTAGCGGGCGTAGAGGTCCGGGTGCAGGGATCCGCCGTTGACGCCGATGCGGATCGGTACTCCCCGGTCCCGGCACTCGGCGGCCACGGTCTTGATGTGCTCGGGTCGCCTGATGTTCCCCGGATTCAGCCGGAGGCACGCCACGTTCGCCTCGAGGGCGGCCAGTGCCATGCGGTACTGGTGATGGATGTCGGCGACGATCGGAACCGGCGAGCGCGGCACGATCTCCGCCAGGCCCTCGGCGGCCTCGATCTCGTTGCAGGTGCACCGCACGATGTCCGCGCCGGCGGCGGCGAGCGCGTAGATCTGCGCCAGCGTGCCTTCCACGTCGGCCGTCTTGGTGGTGGTCATCGACTGCACCGAGATGGGCGCGCCGCCTCCGACCGCGACGTCTCCGACCATCACCTGGCGGGTGGAGCGTCGCGGGAACGTGGCCTGAACTTCCACTGTCTCGTCCTTTCTGTGCGATCGCCTCGCTAGCCGGGCAGGTTCAGGGGGTCGACGATGTCACGCGACAGCGCCACGAGCCCCACCGTTACCAGCAGGATGACGAACAGGTAGGCGGCCGGGAGCATCTTGGCCACATCGGCCCGGTACTGCCGCCCGCCGAAGGACCGCAGCCGCTCGTAGGTGGCGATGACCACGTGGCCGCCGTCCAGCGGCAGCAGGGGGAACATGTTCAGTACCCCGAAGAACACGTTGATGTAGGCCAGGAAGGCCAGCAGGGCCGCCACGTCCTCCTGTGCCAGGGAGCCGCCGATCTGGGCGACGCCCACCACCGAGACGACCCGGTTGGCGTCGCCGGAACCCACCTCGCCGGTGGTGACCTCCTCCTGCTCGAAATCGGCCAGCGGACCCAGCAGGCCGTCGAGCCCCTGGAGGCTGAACAGTCCGCCGATGCCCTCGGCCGAGGCGCGCACCACGAACCCGAAGTCCGACAGCGAGCGCCCCAGGCCGGCCAGCGGGTTTGCTCGGGACGGCGGAGCCAGCTCGGGTCCCACCCCCAGGAATCCCGAAACACCGTCGCGGGCGGCCACCCCGATGATGCCGTGAAGCCGGATCGTCTCGCCGTCCCGGACCACCGTGACGCTCGCCGGCCGGTTCGCCAGGTCTGCGAGCGCGCCGCGCAGGTCGCCGAAGTTGACGACGTCCCGCCCGTCGACGGCGGTGATGCGGTCGCCGGGGAGCAGCCCCATCTCGTCCGCCGGGCTCTCCGGCACGACGCGGGCCACCTGCCAGCGCGGCGTCTCGGTGATGTCGGGCCGGTCGAAGCCGTGGTAGCCGACCGCCGAGTAGAGCACCCAGAGCAGCAGGATCGCCAGCAGGAAGTGCATCGCCGAACCCGCCACGGCGACCGACATGCGACGCCAGTAGGGCTTGGAGCGGTAGGTGCGATGCTCCTCGACCGGATCGACCTTCTCGAGGTTGTTCATGCCGAGGATGCGGACGTAGGCCCCCGCCAGTACGGCCCTCACTCCGTAGGTGGTCTCGCCGCGGCGGACCGACCACAGCCGGGGCCCGAAGCCCACGTAGAACTCGCTGACCTTCATTCCCGCCCAGCGCGCCGTGCAGAAGTGTCCCAACTCGTGCAAGATCACGATGCCGATGAGGGCC
This sequence comes from bacterium, assembly GCA_028819945.1. Lineage (GTDB taxonomy): Bacteria > Actinomycetota > Acidimicrobiia > Acidimicrobiales > CATQHL01 > VXNF01. Next base: position 5,051 of record JAPPKQ010000142.1, read on the forward strand.
AGCACGACGATGAGGACGGGCACCCCGGCGAAGACCCCTAGCGCCGCCAGCGCCGCCAGGACCAGCGCCAGCCGCATCCAACTCGACACCGCTGCGGGCAGCAGGGAGCGCCTCGGCACCGCGGGGCGGCGCTGCCGGTGCCCCGGTGGCCACGTGACCCAACCCCGCGGGCGTCCGGGCTCGCCGGGTC
>JAPPKQ010000188.1 GCA_028819945.1 bacterium
TCCTGCTGGCCGCACTGGTGGGATTCCTCGCCTTCGTCGGCGGGGTCGCGCTGGAGGCGGTCATCGGATGAGCCCGGCCCGCGGCGATCCGCGGACCGGCACCGCGCCGCCTCCCCGGTGAACGCCGAGCGGCGACCGCCCGATCGCGAATCGCTCCGCCGCCGCCGAGCCATTGCGCTCAGCGGGTTCGGCGACGACGACGGCACCGCGCGGCCGGGGCTCGCTGATCCGAGCCCGAGGGTGCGCTGCGCCGCGCTGGGCGCTCTGGCCCGCGGCGGCAACCTGGCGGCCGCCGATCTCCTCACAGCGCTCGAAGACCCTGCACCGGAGGTTCGCGCCCGCGCCGCGGAGTTGGCCGCCGGCCGCGGCGACGTCGATCTCAGCGGCATGCTCGGCGACGGCGACGCTCGCGTGGTCGAGGCGGCGGCCTGGGCGTGCGGCGAGCACCCCGCGGCCGGCCCCGGCGTGGTGGCACGGCTGGGCGAGATCGCCACGAGCCATCCCGACGCGCTCTGCCGGGAGACGGCGGTCGCCGCGCTCGGAGCGATCGGCGACGAGGCGGGGCTCGCCGCGGTGCTCGCGGCAACCGCGGACCGGGCCACGGTGCGCCGCCGAGCCGTCCTGGCACTGGCCGCCTTCTCCGGTCCCGACGTGGAGGAGGCGCTGGAGCGGGCCGCCGGGGATCGTGACTGGCAGGTCCGCCAAGCGGCGGAAGACCTTCGCCAGCCGTGATGACCGGCGACGTCGTCCCTGGCTGAACGGAGGAACTCCGCCGGCTCAGTCCCCGTCGGAGAAGTCCACGAACATCCCCCGCATGAGGTCGAGCGCCCCGAGGGACCGGCCCGCGCCGCGCACCACGCACTCCAGGGGATAGTCCACGCGCCGCACCGGCACGCCGGCCTCATTGGCGATCCGCTGGTCGATACCGCTGAGCAGTCCCCCACCACCGGTGAGATACAAGCCCCGGCGGGCGATGTCGTTGGCCAACTCCGGCGGCGTGGTGGACACGCAGTTCAGGATCGAGTTGAGGATCGCCCGCAGCGGACCGGCGATCGCCTCGCGGATCTCGCCGGAGTTCAGCGTGAGCACCTCGGGCGCACTCACGGAGACGCGGCGGCCGTGCACCTGCATCTCACGATCCTTGCCGACGTCCAGCGCCGAGCCGATCGTGATCTTGATCTTCTCCGCGGTCTGCTCGCCGACGGCGATGTCGTAGGTCTCCCGGAGGTACTTCTGCACGGCGTCGTCCACGGCGAACGAGCCGACACGCTCCGCCTCGAGGGCGACCACCCCGCCGAGCGAGATGAGCCCGGATTCGGTCGTCCCGCCACCGATGTCCACGATCAGGTTGCCGACGGACTTGTCGATCGGCAGGTTGGCGCCCAGGGCCGCCGCGATGGGCTGCTCCATCAGCAGCACGTTGCCGGCGCCGGCGCGGCGCGCCGCCAGCTTGACGGCGCGCATCTCCACGAGCGTGAGCGCCGAAGGCACGCAGATCACAACACGCGGCCTGTTGAAGCGGTTCACGCCGATCTGGTGGAAGATCGCCCGCATCATCTGCTCGGTCATGTCGAAGTCGGTGATGGCACCGCTGCGCAGCGGGCGGTGAGCCACGATGTAACTCGGGGTCCGGCCGATCATGCGCCACGCCTCCTCGCCCATGGCGAGGACCTCGCCGGTCTGGCGATGGACGGCGATGACCGACGGCTGGCGGTACACGATGTCCTGACCTAGGGAGTACACCAGCGTGTTCGCCGTCCCCAGATCGATCGCGAGGCTGCGGGCCATGACGAACTAGCGGCGCCAGCGGCCGCGGCGCCCGCTCTCGGCCGGTGGCCGGAGCGCCGACATCTCCGCGTCGAAGCGGTCGACGCTCGAGGTGAACGTCGTGCGGTCCCGGTGCCGCAGCCAGATCACAAGGAATCCGACGACGCACACACCGACCGCGACGAACAGGAAGATCACACCAGCCACGCGCTGTCTCTCCAAGCCTCCCTAGAGCGGGTTCTCCACCCGCTGCACGTACTCCTCGATCTCCGACAGGTGCTGGGCCTCTCTCCCCCAACTCTCGCCCCCTGCCCAGCGCTCCAGCTTCCAGATCGGGACGGTGGCCTTCAAGGCGTCGATGCAGAACCTGGCCGCGCTGAACGCCTCCTGCCTGTGCGGCGCCGAGGCCACGACCACCACCGCCGCATCTCCGACCTTCAGCGTGCCGGTGCGGTGCAGCAGAGCCAGCCGGCCGAGATCGGGCCACCGTTCACGCGCCTGGTGCGCCACCGCCGCCAGGCGGCCCTCCGCCTCGACCTCGTAGGCCTCGTAGGTCAACTCGTAGACCTCGGGACGATCAGGGGAGTTGTCCCGAGCGTTCCCGGAGAACATCACCACGGCACCGCAATGAGGACGGTTTGCCCATGCCACCGCGGCCTCAAGGGGCAGTTGCTCCGCGCAGAGACCGATCCACGTGTCTCCCTGTGGTGACTGCTCAGCCCGCGGTGACCGCACGTATCAATGATAATTGCCGCCGCGCCTGTATCGATCCATCCCGGCGAGGCTCATCCCGCCGGGGCCCGTCCCGCCGGAGCGATCAGCGCAACGGCGGCCGAGCCGCACGGCGCGCTCTGGCCATCGCCCCGATGGCGATGCCCAGGCCGATCGCCACGAGCGCCACGAGTACCGTCAGTGACCTCCGCTGCATCACCGAGGACGTCGTGATGGCCCAGGGCTTGGCGTGGTGCGAATCCACGTAGCACTCCTCGTTGCTGTGTCGGGGCTCCCACCCCGCCGCCCGGAGGCGCTCGTTCGACACGACCCAGGGGAACCGCGTGTAGGGGACCACGCCGGGAGGTGTCGGCGCCAGGCGCCAGCGCCAGCGGAAGCGCGCCAGCCACGACGCCACCTGCGGCGGCACCCGCAGCCAGGGCACCATGCCGCTCAGCCGCCTCATGCGGGTCGCCGAGACGTAGCCGTCGGGAGCCACGTTGTAGGTGCCGGCGAGATCGCCGAGCACCGCCAGCTCCACCGCAGCCGCCAGGTCGTCGAGGTGCAGGAACTGAACCGGAGAGTCGTCGTCGCCGGCCGCCACGGTCACCGCGGCGCGCAGGGTGCGAGCCGCCCAGCTGCTCTCACCGGCGGCGACCGCGGTCACCGGCCGGAGCACGACGAGGCGCACACCGGGATTGTCGGCGTGCCACTCGGCTGCGAGCCGTTCCACCTCCGCCTTGTGCGCCGCGAACGAGAAGCCCGGGTTCGGCCGCAACAGCGCATCCTCGGACAGCGGGACCGGGTTGTTGGGCCAGGCCCCGTAGACCATCGCGCTGGACATCAGGACGACGCCGGAGACCTGTGCCCGGGACACCGCGGCCAGCAGGCGCCGCACCATCTCGATGTCGAGGCTCGCCGACTCCAACCCGTCGCGACGCGGATCGAACGCCGACACGAGGTGGGCGACGACATCGACACCCTGCAACATCGCCACCACGTCGCCGGTTCGGAGATCCCCTTGGCGGAGTTCGGCACCGAGTTGCGGCTGCAGCGGCTGCGAGTCCACACCGACGACCTGCACCTCGCCGGTGCGGGCGGCCAGTCGTGCCGCCAGCCGCGAACCGATGGAGCCGGCGACACCGGTGATCGCCACGGCGAGCGGCCGGTCCGGAGGGTGGCCGGGGGTGGCCGCGCCGGCGCCGGCATCGAAGCTGTCAGGAAGGCGGTTCATCTCGGAACCCCAAGGTAACGGCGACCTCCCCCATCTACGATGCAGGCATGCCCCCGGCCGATCATCCCTTCGACGAGGATCCCGCCGACTGGGGCGGGGAGGGGGACCCGCTCGGAGCCTGGCCGCTCCTGGGTGATCTGACCAGGCTGCTCCGGTCCCCCGACGTCAGCCGCCAGGCCGCCGACCAGCTGGCGGTGGCGGTAGCCTCCGACGGCGGGCGCGAGCCGAACGCCTCTCCGGTGGACCGCGCCGCATTCGGCGACCTGGCCGGCATTGCCCAGTTGGCGGCCGAGGCGGCCACCGGGCTGCCGATCACCGCCGATCATCGACCGATCGAGATCGCCGTGGTGAATCGCGGCGGCTGGGCGCATCACACGCTGCGTGATTGGCGACCGCACTTCCAGCAGTTGCAGGAAGGGCTGGCCGCGGCGCGAGGTGCCGCCGAGGAGCCCGACTCGCCCGGCGATGGCCCCGAAGCGATGCTGCGGCGCCTCATGGAGCCGCTGGCGCCGCTGCTGGCGGACATGACAGCCGGGTCGCTGACCGGCCGGCTGGCGCGCGTCGCCCTCGGTTCCTACGACGTGGCGCTTCCCCGCGTGCGCAGCGACCGGCTGCTGCTGGTCGAGCCGAACATCACCGCGTTCGCCGAGGCCTGGAGCCTGCCGCGGGATGACACGTGCCTCTGGGTCTGCGTGCACTCCCTCATCGCCAACGCGGTGCTCAGCGTGCCGCCGGTGCACCAGAGGCTGACCGACCTCCTCGAGAGCCACGCGCGGGGCTTCGAGATCGATCCCGGCGGGATCGTCGAATCGTTGCAGGAGCGCCTCGGCGACCTGGATCCCGAGCGGGCCATGGCCGAGATGCCCGCGCTGCTGTCCAGCCCCGAGATGCTGCTGGGCGCAACGCGCTCGGAGAACCAGGACACGGTCGCGGCCCAACTGGAGGATCTCCTGTCGGTACTGGTCGGCTACGTCGACGCCACCACCGAGCAGGCCTGCGAGCAGTTGCTGGGTTCCCGGAGTCCCGTGCGGGAGGCCTTCCGGCGGCGCCGCCTCACGCCGCCCGCAGAGGCCCGCCAGGTGGCTGGACTCCTCGGCGTCGACGTTGGCCCGGAAGCTTCGGCGCGCGGTGCGCGCTTCCTGGAGGGCGTCACCGAGCGAGCCGGCACCGCGGGCATCGCCCGCCTGTGGCAGTCCGCCGAGAACTGGCCGACGCCGAACGAGATCGACGCCCCTGGACTGTGGCTGGCTCGTCTGGAGGTCTACGAGGGCTCGGGCGAGTCCGGCTCGGCGGGCGGGGACCCGGACCCCGACGCACGCTGATCACCGGCGCTGGGCCGCCGATGCCATTTCTCCGGCAGCCGGCGCGGCAGGCTGGGCGGCGGCTGCCCCCGCCGGACGTTCTTCGCCCCCACGAGGTGCAGAACGACCGCGGCCGCCAGGAAGAGTGTGATCAGGATGAAGCCCAGCCGCAGTGACATCGGGATCACCGCCAGAGCCGACCCGACCACCCACGAG
>JAPPKQ010000002.1 GCA_028819945.1 bacterium
GGGCTTCGGCGGCCTCGGCGAGGGGAAGTTCGAGGCCGATGCGGACGTCCATGCCCTCGCTGATCCAGTCGAACAGGTCCCCGGAGCGGGCGAGCAGGTCGGCGCGCTCGGCGACGTGGTCCCAGAGCGTGGGGCGGGTGAGGAACAGCGAGCCCTCCTGGGACAGCCGCAGCGGGGCGATCGGCGGCACCGGCCCGGAGGCGTTGCCGAAGGTGGCCATCGTCCCGCGGCGGCGCAGCAGACCCAGACTGGCGTCGAAGACGGCCGCCCCGACCCCGTCGTAGACCACGTCCAGCGGGCGCGGCCCGGCGATGGCGACGATCGCCTCGGCGAAGTCGACCTCGTTGTACAGGATCACGTGGTCGGCGCCCGCTCCGGCGGCCAACTCGCCCTTCGCGGGCGTGCCGACCGTCGTGAACACCTCGGCGCCGAGGCGCTTGGCCATCTGGATCAGCAGCAGGCCGGTCCCGCCTGCGCCGGCGTGGATGAGGCAGCGGTGGCCCGGCTGCAGCGGGAAGGTGTCGATCACCAGGTAGTGGGCCGTGAGCCCCTGCAGCATGGCGGCCGCCGCGGTGTCCAGCGATATGCCGTCGGGCACGGGCACCACTCCGGAGGCGTCCAGGGCGCAGCTCTCGGCGTAGGAGCCTTGGCCGCCGCACCACGCCACCCGGTCGCCCGCCGCCACGCCGCTGACGCCGTCGCCGACGGCGGTGACCGTCCCGGCGCCCTCCAGTCCCGCGGTGTAGGGCACGGCGATCGGGTAGAGGCCGACGCGCTGGTAAGTGTCCACGAAGTTGACCCCGGCGGCGGCCACCTCAACGGTGATCTGGCCCGCCTCGGGGATGGGTTCGGGCATCTCGGTGAGGGAGAGAACCTCGGGGCCGCCGTTCTCGGTTACTCGGACGGCTCGCACATTGCCTCCTTGGGGTGCCGCTGATCGGATTCGCCCAACGCTACGCCCTGTGTCTGTCCGCCGCGGTGTTGTTGACGTAGCTGTTCGCAGCTAGCGGGACTGTGGAGGCGGCGAGTCGCGGCGGCGGCGAGTCGCGGCGGCGGCGAGTTGTGGCGGCGAGTTGTTCGCAGCTAGCGGGACTGTGGAGGCGGCGAGTTGTGGCGGGGCTGTTCGCGGCGGCGGCTGTCCGGTTGTTCATCTGCGGGGGGCACGGGTGTTCAAGCTGCTCCGGCAGCCGGCGGCGCACCGCTTCCGCCGACGCGCCGCCACCCGCGCCACAGGGCCGGTGGGTAGTCTCGACGGCGAGTGCACGCAGCCGATCGGCCCACCTCTGAACTGCCGGTTCGCCGATGGTCTCGCCTCCGGCTGCCCGGCCCCGAACGGACCGGGACGCGCAGCCGGAAGACCAATCTGGCGCTGCTGGTGATGCTGGTGCTGGCGTGGGTGACCGGTGGCGCCTCGTTCCTGCTCGGAGGCGCCTCGACCGCCTGGATCGTGGTCATGCACGGCGTGGTCGGCTTCACCGTGCTGGTGCTGGCCCGCCCGAAGGTGCCCGTGGTGCGCCGGGGACTGCGCCGGCGGCGCCCCAGCCGCTACGCCTCGATGGCTTTGGGCGTTTGCGTCACCGGGGCGTTCGCCACCGGGGTGGTGCACGCGCTCGGGTTCTGGCAGGCGATCGGCGTGTGGTCGGCGATCGGCCTGCACCTGATCTTCGCCTTCGCCGCGGTTCCGCTGGCGGTTTGGCACGTCGTGGGCCGGCCGCAGAAGGTCCGCCCGGTGGACCTCTCGCGGCGCACCGCGCTGCAGGCGCTCGCCGTGGCGGGCGTGGCCCTGCTGGCCCGAGGGGGCTTCGAGCAGTTCTTCGCCGCCGAGCGGCGCTTCACCGGCAGCCACGAGGTGGGATCCGGCGAGCCGCGCCGGATGCCGGTGGTGCAGTGGCTCGACGACTCGCCGCCGACCATCGACCCGGAGGAGTGGGTTCTGCGCCTGCGGGGCTCGGTGAACCGGGACGTGGGCTACCGGGAACTGGTGGGCCACAGCCGCACGACCGAGGCCACACTGGACTGCACGAGCGGCTGGTACAGCACCCAGACGTGGACAGGTGTGCCGCTGACCGACCTGCTCGGCCCGGAGCTGTCGGGCCGCAGCCTCGAGGTGCGCTCGGCCACGGGCTACGGGCGGCGCTTCCCCCTCAGCGATGCACGCCACATGATCCTGGCCCACACCGTCGGCGGCGAGCCGCTGTCGCGGGGCCACGGCTTCCCGGCCCGGCTCGTGGCGCCCGGGCGGCGGGGGCTGTGGTGGGTGAAATGGGTGACGGAGATCCGCACCAGCGACCGGCCCTGGTGGGTCCAGACGCCGATCCCGTTCACCTGACGACACGGCCGCTGCCCGGCCCCGCCGGACCGTGGGCTGCACGAGGCGGGCGCCGAACTGTGCGGGCGTGGGATCGGAGGCACCGCCCGGTATAGTGCATCGCTTCCCGGAAACGGCTTCCGGGAGACAATCGACGTCTGCGTAGGCCTGCGACGCGCCACGGCGCCGGCGGCAGGAACCACGTGGCAAACCGAGTATCGCTCCGCCGGGCCGGCCCGTGCGGAGCGTTCGCGTCAGGGCGCCGGCACGCCCGGCACGAATCTGCGGAGCGACAACATCCGGACATGGCGACCAAGGCGATCATCGGCGAGAAGGTGGGCATGACCCAGGTCTGGGACGACGGCGACCGCGTCATCCCGGTGACGGTGCTGCGCGTCGAGCCGTGCCGGGTCGTGCAACTCAAGACGCCCGAGTCCGACGGCTACTCGGCGCTGCAGGTCACCAGCGGTTTCACGGACGCAGCAAAGCTGAAAAGCCCCGAGCGGGGGCACTTCGAGCGCCACGGCGGCGAACCGGGCCGGACGCTGGTGGAACTCCGCCTCGACGACGTGAGCGAGTACGCCGTCGGCCAGGAGATCACCGTGGACATCCTCGCCGACGGCGAGTTGGTGGACGTGACCGCCGTCAGCAAGGGCAAGGGGTTCGCCGGCGTGATGAAGCGTCACGGCTTCAGCGGCCAGAAGGCCAGCCACGGCGCCCACAAGATCCACCGGGCGCCCGGCGCGGTCGGCCAGTGCGCCACCCCGTCGCGCATCTTCCGGGGACGCAAGATGCCCGGCCACCACGGTGCCCGCAGGACCACCACGCTGAACCTCCGGGTCGTCAAGGCGGACGCCGAACGCAACCTGCTGCTGGTGAAGGGCTCGGTGCCCGGCCCTCGGGGCGGGCAGGTCGTCATCCGCGACGCGGTCAAGCAGGCGTAGCCGACCATGGTCTCCGTCCCCGTCCGAGACACCAGCGGCGCCGAGCGCGGCACGGTCGAGCTCACCGCGGACATCTTCGGCATCGACCCGAACACAGCGGTGATGCACCAGGTCGTGACGGCGCAACTGGCGGCGCGCCGCAGCGGCACGCACAAGACCAAGACCCGCTCGGAGGTGCGTGGCGGTGGCGGCAAGCCGTGGCGCCAGAAGGGCACCGGGCGTGCCCGGCACGGCTCCATTCGCTCGCCGCTGTGGCGAGGCGGAGGCATCGCCCACGGACCCCAGCCCCGCAACTACGCGCAGTCCACCCCCAAGAAGATGAAGCGCCTGGCGCTGCGGTCGGCGCTGTCGGACCGCGCCGCCGAGGGGAGGATCATCGTCGTGGAGGACTGGGGCTTCGAAGCTCCCTCGACGAAGTCCGCCGTGGCGAAGCTGGAGGCGCTCGGTGCCGGCGGGCGCGTGCTGGCGGTGCTGGAGCGCGACGACGAGACGGCGCTCAAGAGCTTCCGCAACCTGCCTCGCGTGCACACCCTGCCGGCCGACCAACTCAACACCTACGACGTGCTGGTGAGCGATGTGATCGTCTTCACCAGCGCGGCTCTGGCGGAGGTGAACCGGCCGTGAAGGACGCCCGCGACGTGATCCTCGAGCCGGTGATCAGCGAGAAGGCCTTCTCGCTGCTGGAGGAGAACGTCTACACCTTCAAGGTGCACCCCTCGAGCAGCAAGCCCGAGATCGCCAAGGCCGTCGAGGAGATCTTCGACGTGCAGGTGCTGAACGTGAACACGCTCCGGCGCAAGGGCAAGCGCATCCGCAACCGGCGCCGGCTCACCTACGGTCGCCGGCCCGACACCAAGCGAGCCATGGTCACCCTGGCCGAGGGCGACTCGATCGAACTCTTCGAGGTGTAGAGCATGAGCATCCGGCGCCGCAAACCCACCAGCCCGGGTCGCCGCTTCCAGACCGCGCACGACTTCTCCGAGATCACCCGCAGCACGCCGGAGAAGTCCCTCCTGGCCCCGCGCCCCTCCACGGGCGGCCGCAACAACGCCGGCCGCAAGACGGCGCGCCACCGCGGCGGCGGCCACAAGCGCCGTTACCGGATCATCGACTTCCAGCGCAACAAGGACGGCGTCCCGGCGAAGGTGGCCACCATCGAGTACGACCCCAACCGGACCTGCCGCATCGCACTGCTGCACTACTACGACGGGGCGAAGGCCTACATCCTGGCGCCTGACGGCATCGCGGTCGGCGACGTGCTGGAATCGGGGACCGGCGTGGAGATCCGCCCGGGCAACGCCCTGCCGCTGCGGTACATCCCGGTGGGCACCGTCCTGCACAACGTGGAGCTCAAGCCGGGTGCGGGCGGGCGAATGGGGCGGGCGGCGGGCGCCCGCATCCAGCTCGTCGCCAAGGAGGGCCGCCACGCCACGCTGCGCCTGCCCAGCACCGAGATGCGCCGGGTCCCCATCGACTGCCGTGCCACCGTCGGCGCCGTCGGCAACGCCGAGCACGAGCTGGTGCAGATCGGCAAGGCCGGCCGCAACCGGCACAAGGGCGTGCGCCCCCAGACCCGCGGCGTGGCCATGAACCCGGTGGACCACCCCCTCGGCGGCGGCGAGGGCAAGAGTTCCGGCGGCCGCCACCCGGTCTCGCCCTGGGGGAAGCCCGAGGGCCGCACGCGCAACCCGAAGAAGCAGTCGTCGCAGATGATCGTGCGCCGCAGGCGCACGCGCGGGCGCCGGCGCTAGGAGGCCCACCATGCCCCGAAGCCTGAAGAAGGGCCCGTTCGTGGATCATCACCTGCTCGCCAAGGTGGACGAGTTGAACGACTCCGGCGAGCGGCGGGTCATCCGCACCTGGTCGCGCCGCTCCACGATCATCCCCGACATGGTCGGCCACACGATCGCCGTGCACGACGGCCGCAAGCACGTGCCGGTGTACATCACCGAGTCGATGGTGG
>JAPPKQ010000245.1 GCA_028819945.1 bacterium
ATATGGTGCGGCTACACCCGGCGCCGCCCCCGCCCGGCCGCCATCGCGGGGCGGGGGAGCGGGCGGGCTACTTGGGCGGTCGCCGGCGCCGCTGCCGGTTTGGCCGGGGCCATGATCGTGCTGGGCACCGACAAGCGCCTCTATGCCACAGTCGCCGACCCGGTCGGCTACAGCGGGTTCTTCCTCGCGCTGCTGGCAGGCATGAACGCCGCAGCCATCGTGGCGCTGGGGTTCCTCCTGGCCGCACTGGTTCGGGGCGCGGAGTCGCTTCAGATAGGCGTCGGCCTGGCACCTGAGATCATCGATGCCATGATCGGCCTGGCCCTGCTGGGATTCGTCGTGCGCCGGCGGCTCCTCGAGCGGCGCGGGGTGACCTGATGGAGTTCTGGGAGAGTCTCGCCTCCTCGGCGGTGCGCCTCACCGTGCCCATCGGATTGGCCGCCCTCGGCGAGTTGATCTCTGAACGCGCCGGGGTGCTGAACCTGGGGCTCGAGGGGTACATGGCCGCCGGAGCGTTCGCCGGGCTCACGACGGCGGCAGTCACCGGCAGTGCCACTGCGGGCATCGCGGTGGCGATCGCGACGGGGCTCGCGGCGGCGTCGATCATGGCGATCGTCTCGGTGCGGTTCGGTGCCGGGCAGATCATTTGCGGCTTCGCCGTGCTATTCCTGTGCCTCGGCGTCGTGGACTTCCTGGCTGCGCAGCGAGCGAACCAGCGGGTGACCATCGAGAGCATCGCCTTGCCGCCTCGCCAGTCCATCGCCGGTCTCGCCGACGTGCCCGCCGTGGGTGCCGCACTGTTCTCCCAGAACGTCTTCTACTGGATGCTCTTGGCCCTGGCCGCGGTGACGGGCTGGATATTCGCCCGCACGTCGGCCGGCTTGTCCCTGACCGCAGCGGGCCACGACCCCGCAGTCGTTGAGGCCAAGGGCGGACGCCCGATCCGGCTGCGCGCCGCCGCGGTCCTGCTGTGCGGGGCGCTCGGCGGCCTCGGCGGGGCGGCGCTCAGCATGGGCGCCATCGGCTCGTTCGCGCCGGGGCAGATCAACGGCCGGGGATTCGTGGCGATCGCGGTCGTGATCCTCGGGCGCTGGCGCACTGGCGGCGTCGTGGCGGCGGCGCTGCTGTTCGGATTCTCCGAGGCCCTGCAACTGCGCCTCTCCGACGCCACCGAAGTCCCGGTGCAGCTCCTCGGCATGCTGCCCTGGGTCGTCCTGATACTCATGCTCGTGGCAGGCGCCCGGCGAGCCACCGAGCCCGGTGCCCTCGGAGACACTTTCGCGCCCCTCGAACCCGGCGCCCTCGAGCGCCGGCTGCGAGCCCTGGTGCGCCGCGGCGCTCCGCCGGCCGCGGCCGACGAGACACGATGACAGCGCCGCCGGCCGCCGCGGCGACGCTCCGGCGCCCGTCGTGAGCGAGTTCGACACCCGCCGCTGGGTCGGGCGCAGCGTCCGGCGCCTCGAGGACCCGCGGCTGCTGCGGGGCGAGGGCCGCTACGTGGCCGATCTGGTTCCGGAGGGTGCGCTCGTTGTGGCCTTCGTACGCTCACAGGTGGCGCACGGACTGCTGCGGCGCATCGACTCGACGGCCGCCGCGGCGATGGCGGGCGTGGCGGCCGCCTACACCTGGGACGATCTGGCCTCGACCGTGCTGCCGCCGGTCGCCGAGTCGTCCGCCGAGGGCTATTCGTCGTGTCCTTACCATCCTCTGGCCGACGGCACGGTGCGCTGGGTCGGCGAGCCGGTGGCCGCCGTCGTGGCCGAGAGCCGCGCCGTCGCCGCGGACGCCGCCGAACTTGTCGAGGTGCATGTCGAGGAGTGGCCTGCGCTCACCACGTTGGAGGCGGCGCTGGCCGCGGATGCGCCCCAACTGCACGCAACCGTGCCCGGCAACGTGTACAACCGGTTCTCGGTCGCCGATCGGGGCTCGGTCGCCGAGGAGTTGGCGGCAGCCGAGCACCGGATGCAGATGCGGTTCCGCAGCCAGCGCGTGGCACCGGTACCCCTCGAGCCTCGAGGAATAGTCGCCGAGTACCGCGCCGGCGACGGCGAACTGACCGTGTGGGTCTCGCATCAAGCCCCGCACCTGTTCCGCACAGGTCTGGCCCGCTTCCTGGCAATGGCCGAGTCGTCGATCCGGGTGATCTCGCCCGATGTCGGCGGCGGGTTCGGCGCCAAGCTGATCGTCTACCCCGAGGATCTCGTCGTGTGCGAGGCGGCGCGGCGTCTCGGCCGGCCGGTCTCTTGGACGAGCGAGCGGCGCGAAGACCTAGTCTCGTCGATGCAGGGGCGCGAGCAGCGCGTCGATCTCACGGTCGCCTACGACGGCGACGGCACGATCCGCGCCGTCGGCGCCGAAATCACCGCCGACAACGGCGCCAACGCCCCTTGGCCGTACACAGCGGCGCTCGACTCCGGCCAAGCCTCTGAGAACGTGACCGGCCCCTACGACGTGGCTGCCTACGAGCGGAGGGTGGCGGCCGTTGCCACGAACAAGCCTCCCATGGGCCCCTACCGCGGCGTCGGACGGGTCATGGCCTGCTTCGCCATGGAGCGGGCCATCGACGAGATCGCTGCCGATCTCGGTGCCGAGCCTCTTGACGTGCGGGCGGCCAACGTGGTGCGCGACTACCCGTTCACCACGCCGACAGGACTGCGCTTCGCCAGCGGCTCGTCCGCTGAGAGCATCGATCTGCTGCGCCGACATTTCGATTTGGCGGCCATGCGGCGTCGCCACGCCGAGGCCCGCGCCGCCGGCGACTACGTGGGCGTCGGCTTCGCCGCCGCCGTGGAGCACAACTCGCTCGGCCCTGAGGAGGTGGCGCGCAAGGGGATCGACATCGGGCTCGGCTACGAGTCGGCGGCGGTGCGCGTCGAGCCCGACGGCGCAGTCGTGGTGCAGGCCGGTTCCCACAGCCACGGCCAAGGCCACGAGACCGCCTTGGCGCAGCTGACCGCTGATGCGCTCGGGATCGAAGTGACGGCCGTGACGGTGCGCTGCGGCGACACAGCCATCGCTCCGTACGGATTCGGGACCTGGGCCAGCCGCTCGATGGTGTGCGCGGGCGGCGCAGTGCTGCAGGCGGCGGGGGACGTGCGCCGCGGGGCGGTCCGTGTCGCTGCCGCTGCTCTCGAAGCGGCCGAGGAGGACTGCATCTACAGCGACGGAGGGGTCTCGGTTCGGGGCGCGCCTCGCAGCCGCTTGACGCTCGCGGAGATCGGCCAGATCGCCTACCACGAGGCGCAGCGCCTGCCCGCCCATCTGGATCCCGGCCTCGGGGCCACTCGGCGGTACCGGGCGCCCGATCCGGGATCCTTCACGAACGCCCTGCACGGTGCCGAGGTGAGAGTCGATACCGCGACCGGCCTCGTGGAGATCCTGCGTTACGCGGTGGTGGAGGACTGCGGCACGATCATCAACCCGATGCTGGTGGACGGCCAGATCCACGGCGGCGTGGCTCAGGGCATCGGCCAGGCCCTCTTCGAGGAGTTGCGCTACGACGACGCCGGCCAGCCGCTGGTCACGACGCTGGTGGACTACCTGGTGCCCAGCGCCGCGGAGGTCCCCAACATCGAGACGCTGCACATCGAGTCGCCTTCGCCGCTCACGCTCGGCGGCGTCAAGGGCATGGGTGAGGGCGGCGCAATCAACTCGCCCGCCGCGATCGCCAACGCCGTTGCCGACGCGCTCAGGCCGCTGGGGGTCAGAATAGATTGCACGCCCATCAGCCCTGAGTGGCTCGTAGCCGCGATCGCGCGTGCTCGCTCCGGCGCAGCCGCGGAGGGGAGAGACTCGTGAGCCGACCGACTGTCGCCGAGCCAACCGGAATCGACACCGGGGGCGCCGACCGGCCCGAGGCGCGCCGGGCCGCCGAACGCTTGGCGCATCGCACGCCGCTGTGGACCCTGGCTGAGAAGGTGCGGCCGGAGCACTGCGCTCTCGTCGTGATCGACGTCCAGAACGAGTTCTGCGCACCCGGCGGCATGATGGACTGCGAGGGCTTGCCGCTGGATGCTGTCGAGGCGATGGCGCGGCGCATCCCGGCGACGATCGATGCCGCCCGAGCCGCCGGCGCCACGGTCGTCTTCGTCCGGAACACCTATTCGACCGGCGACAACCACTACCTCAGCGACGTGTGGCTCGAGCAGGCCACCCGGCGCCGGGCAGGCAGCTACACCCTTCGGGAGGTCTGCGCCGAGGGTTCGTTCGGCTGGCGCTTCTTCGAGGGCATCGAGCCCCTCGCCGGCGAGCCGGTCGTCACCAAGCACCGCTTCGGTGCGTTCCACGCCACCGACCTCGACGTGATCCTGCGCTCGAAGGGCGTCCGCACGGTCGTGTTCGTGGGCGTGGCGTCCAACGTGTGCGTGGAGACCAGCGCCCGCGAGGCCTTCCTGCGCGACTACTACGTGGTGTTCACCTCCGACGGCACCGCCGCCTACGACGACGAGAGCCACCGCAACACTCTCGCTGTGATCGACCGCTACTTCGGTGAGGTTGTTCCCGTCGCCGACGTCGAGGCCGCCTGGGGTGCCGCTTCGGTCGATCCGGCCGGACCGAACCGCTGACCGGGGATGCCGAGTTGTGACGACCTGAGAGGTCGCCGCTGTTCACGTAATCCCGGCGGCGCCCGCGCCTTGCGCACCCGCCCGGTCCAGGCCCGCCCTGTCGAGTGCCGCGGTCAGGCGTTCGAGTCCGGCGGTGTCGGGGATCGCGACCCTTGCCACGCCCTCCAACCCGAAGCTCGTGCAGTCCCGTACCAGCACGCCGTGCGGGGCAAGCGCCCCACGCAGGCCCGGTGCCTGCACCAGCACCCACGGGGCGTCGGCGGCTTCCACGTCGAATCCCCGCGCCGCGAGCACCTCGACCAGATCCGCTCGTGCCGAGGCGATTGCCGCCGACCAGCTGGTGAGGTCGGCGAGTTCCAGCAGGTCGCCCAGCAGGGCCAGAGCGAGCGACCCGACCGCCCAGTGCGGTTGCCGGCGGGCGAACTGTGCCACGTCGTCGGCGATCAAGTAGCCCAGTCGCAGTCCCGGACAGGCGAACGTCTTGGTCAGCGAGCCCACGACGATCCCGTCACGGCTTGCCGTCCAGCGGCCGGTCGCCAACCCGTAGAACGCTTCGTCCCACACGTCGGCGGTTTCCTCGGAACCCGCCAGGCGCCCCGAGGGGTTGTGCGGGTCGCTGCGCCAGGTCGGCCCCGAGTCGCCGCGGGG
>JAPPKQ010000163.1 GCA_028819945.1 bacterium
CAGATCGAGCGCTCCAGCGTCGGGGAGAAGCGTGACGAGGTGATGCGCCCGATGATCCGCTCGTTACCGTCAGGTCCGGCGGCGACGATCTGGCATGCCTCGGGGGGAACGTAGGCACGGTCGGTCGGCTGCACCGCCACCAGTCTCGGCAGGGCCGCGTGGCCCGCGGCTGCCGGCTCACGCGGGGCAACCTCGAACTCCGCCCCGTCGACTCCGTGCGGCAGGGCCTCGGGATCGCCGGCTCCTGGCTCGCCCTCCAGCGCCCACTGGAGCTCGGGGCGGCCCGTGAAGTCCTCCTTGTCCAGCTTGATCAGCCACTCCAGACCGGCGGTCGGGGCCTTCGTGAGGGCGTCGGTGTCCTGGCCGACGATGAAGTGACCCTTCTCGAGGCGCATGACGCGCTGGGCTTCCAGGCCGAACGGCGCCACGCCCATATCCGCACCGGCGTCCAGCAACGCCTGCCAGACGTGGGGCCCGTAGCCGGCCGGGACGTGCAGCTCGTAGGAGAGCTCCCCGGTGAAGCCGATCCGCCACATGACGCAGCCCGCCACTCCGGCCACCGTGCCCCGTCGCACCTGCATGTACTTGAACGCCTCCGGGTCGAGGTCCACGTCGTCGACGAGACGTTCCAGCAACGTCCGCGATCGCGGCCCGGCCACGTTGATGCTGGTGTAGGCGTCGGTCACGGGCGTCACCCGCACCCGCCAGCCGGGGTGCTCGGTCTGCAGCCAGTTCTGGATCCAGACCTCCATGGCACCTGCACCCGAGCTGGTGGTGCTCATCAGGTAGTGGTCCTCACCGAGCCGACCGGTGACGCCGTCGTCGAGGATCACGCCGTCCTCGGCGCACATCACGCCGTAGCGCACCGCGCCGATCGCCAGGCGCCGCCACTTGTTGACATAGAGCAGGCTCAGCAGGTCGGTGGCATCGGGGCCCCGGATGTCCAGCTTGCCGAGCGGGCTCACGTCGATGATCCCGACGTTGCTGCGGACGTTGCGGACCTCCGCGGCAGGGTCGCCGTAGTGCTCCGGGCGGACCCACTGGCCCGCTTGGATGGGCGTCATCCCGGCGGCGACGTGCAGGTCGTGCAGCGAGGAGATGCGCACGGGCTCGAACATGCGCCCCGCCAGCGCCGCCAGCGTCACGGGGGCGAACGGAGGCCGCCAGGTGGTGGTCCCCACCGCGGAGATGGTCGAATCGGTGGCCTCGGCGAGGACGGCCACCGTGTTGACCGTCTCGAGCTTGCCCTGCGCCGAACCCATCGTGGCCGTGGTCCAGCGCTTGACGAGCTCCACGGAGTCGAAGCCCTCGGCGGCGGCGTGGCGCAGATCGCGCGAGCCCACGTCCTCGGAGAGGTCCACGATGCCGTCGGTGCTCGAGCGATACAGCTCGGGGTGCGGGTCGCGTCCGAGCGGCGTGCGTTCGTCCGGCACCTCCGGCGGCTCGGGACCGTCCACGGGAGCCGCCCAGGCCGTCGCAACCTGCAGCCGGTGGGCCAGCGTCGCGGCCCGCGCCGCAGCCAGGCGACCGGTGGCCTCGCCGTGGCCCACGAGCTCGTCCAGCGAACCGTCGCCGCTGATGCCGCCGGTGCTGAGCACCGTGCCGGCCTCGGGGACGCCGGGCTCGGCCGGGAAGAATCGGGCCGCCGCCGGGTCGTAGCGGGGCCGCACGCCGGCCATGTTCAGCAACGAGGTGGGCGCGGTCCAGCCGGCCGCGGTCACCAGCAGGTCCGCCTCGAGCCGCGTGCCGTCCGACAGCACGACCCGCTCCACGGCGCCGCGCCGCCCCTCGGTGGCCGCCACGGTGCGCCCGGCTCGGGCGTCCACGTGCTCCACGGCCACACCCGCCGCCTCCAGGTCGGCCGCGGCCGCGTCGCCGGCGGCGTTGGCGCTGAAGACCACGGCCCGGGTGCCGGGACGAACCGCCCAGAGATTCAGCAGGCGGCGCGTCCCACCGGAGAGCATCACGCCGGGGCGGTCGTTGCCCGCGAACACGCAGGGGCGCTCGATCAGGCCGGCGGCCACCACCAACACCTTCGCCCTCGCCTTGATGAGCCGCTCCGGGCCACCTGCTCCGCTCCGCTCCACGATGGCGAGCCAGTTGTCCTCCCAGCGGCCCGCGACGGTTGCGTCGGTGAGGATCTCCACGCCGACCGAGCGGGCGGCGTCAGCCAGGGCCGTGGCCATGGACCGCTCGTGCTTGGTGCCCCAGCGGAGATGGCCCCCCAGGGCGTGCTCGTGCTCCACCAGCAGCACGCCGGCGCCCGCCCGCGCCGCGGCCACCGCCGCCGCCAGCCCCGCCGGGCCGCCGCCAGCCACCACGACGTCGGGATGGGCGTAGCGCTTGTCGTGGCGCCGTGGCGCGCTGTCGGGATCGACCACGCCCCCGGGGGCGAAGCGCGCCAGCACCTTCTCGTAGGCGGGCCACAGCCGGCGCGGTCGCATGAACGTCTTGTAGTAGAAGCCGGCGCTGAGGGCGCGTCCGCCGAGGGCGGTGAGCGCCTTGGCATCCCAGCGCAGCGACGGCCAGGCGTTCTGCGCCGACACCGCCATGCCGGCCTCCAAGAGCCGGTGGCCGCCGCGCACGTTCGGCTCGTCGCCCACCTGCACGAGCGTGTTCGGATCCCAATAGTCGGCGGTCAGGATCCCCCGGGGCCGGTGGTACTTCATGCTGCGGGAGAAGACCCGGCAGCCGCCGGCCGCCAGCGCCGAGACGATCGTGTCGCCCGCGAAGCCGCTGACGGCGCGCCCGTTCCAGGTGAAGCTCAGCGGGCGCTCGCGGTCGATCACCTCGCCCGGGCGCTCCGGGAGCCGTTGGAGACTCACCGATACCGCCCGATCGTCGTTCCGGCGGAGAGCCTGCCCCGGACCCGATCCGGGGCCGGAACCCAAAGCAGGAATGGATCCCGGCCTACGCCGGGATGACGGGAGTGTGAATGCGCCACGATCATCGCCGGCCCGCACTCTCGTCTGAGACACCGAGCGGCGGGTGGCGGAAGCGGTTCTGGGTGCGGTGGCGCTCGGTCACGAAGAAGCGCCCGCAACCGAGGCGGCAGTGCCAGGTCTCGCGGGTCCAGCCCGCGGGGTTGTGCTCCTCGTAGAGATAGGCGCGCCACTCCTGCGGCGTGGTGGCCGACGGGTCGGGGCGCGATTCGCTCTCCCCCACCAGCGTGAGGTCGGCGGAGTTGCGCGGACCGCAATGGGGACAGGGCACCAGCAGCATCAGTGCCCCACCGCCGCCGCGCCCTTCTCGCCCACCGGCAGGCCCGCGGCGAACCGGCTCAGCGTGAAGGGCTCGATCAGCTCCGGAACCTCCCCGCCGGCGATGCAGGCGGCCAGTTGCTCGCCGGCCACCGGGGCGGCCTTGAACCCGTAGGTCCCCCAGCCCACGTCGCAGTAGAACCCGTCGACGGGCGTCGGCCCGATGATCGGCGAGTAGTCGGGGGTCATGTCGCACAGGCCCGACCACTGCCGCAGCAATCGCATCCGGCCGAGGCCGGGCATCAACTGGAGCACGTGGCCGGACAACTCCTCGGCGAACGCCAGCGAGCCGCCGGTGTCGTAGGTGGCGAGCGGATCCACGGCGGCACCGAAGACGAGTTCGCCGCGGTCGGTCTGGCTGACGTAGACGTGCAACGAGCCCGACACGACCACGGTCGACAGGAACATCTTGACGGGCTCGGTGACCGCCGCCTGGAGCGGATGGGTCGAGATCGGCAGCCGCAGGCCGGCCATGGCCGCGATCAGCGACGCCCAGCCCGCCGTGCAGTTCACGACCGCCGGCGCCGAGACGTCGCCCCGGTTGGTTCGGACGCCGGTGACCCGCCCTCCCGGGCCCTTGCCGTCCGGTCCCGAGCCCCCCGAGGTGGCGATGTCGAGCACCTCGGTGTTCTGGTGCATCTCGACACCCAGCGCGGCGGCCGCCCTGGCGTATCCCCACACCACCGCGTCATGGCGGATGATTCCCCCGGGCGGGTGGTGCAGGGCGCCCAGGATCGGATACCGGGGATTCTCGGAGGTATCGAGAGCGGGCACGAGGCGCTTGATCTCCGCCGGGCCGATCACCTCGGAGTCCACGCCCTGGTGCTTGTTCACCTCGGCCCGCCAGCGCATGGTGCGCAATGCGCCGTCGCTGTGCGCCAGCGTCAGGTGGCCCCGCCGGGAGAACATCACGTTCAGGTTCACGTCGACGGCCAGCCGCTCGTAGAGCCGCACCGAGCGGTCGTAGAAGGCCACGCCGTCCGGCGTCAGGTAGTTGGACCGCACGATCGCCGTATTGCGTCCCGAGCCGCCGCCGCCCAGATACCCCTTGTCCAGGACGGCCACGTTCGTGATGCCCCAGTTCGAGGCGAGGTAGTAGGCGGTCGCCAGCCCGTGCACTCCCCCGCCGACCACCACCACGTCGTAGCTGTCACGGAGCTCGGCGCTGCGCCAGATCGGCGGCCAGGGACGTTTGCCTCTGCGCAGCAGCGCCGGCGCCGAGTAGCGGGCCGGGTAACGGGCGCGGCGGCGCTTCGACCGGTCGACCTGCGCCACGCCGGAGCCGCTACCGGTCATCACTCACCTGGGGACGGTCCACCGGTTCAGCGGGCCGCGCTCGGATAGACCTTCAAAGACAGGAACCGCACCGGGAGCTCCACCAGGGCGGTCGGGCCGTGGGCCACCTCGCCCTGGAACTGCATGGTGTCGCCGGGCGCCAGCAGGTAGCGATTGGAGCCGTAGCCGTACTCCATGGAGCCCTCCAGCATGTAGAGCAGCTCCACACCCGGATGCTGATAGAGCGGGAAGACCTCGTCCGCCGTCGAGAGTGTGATGAGCAGGGGCTCGATCTGCCGGTCGGGGCCGCGCAGCGCACCGAGGCTCCGGTAGCTCCGTCCCTTCCCGCTGCCGGAGTGGATGATCTCGGTCCCCTCGCCGGCGCGCACGATGATGGCGTCGTGCTCCTCGTCGAGCCCGCGGAACAGGGCCGTGATGGGGACGTTCCCGGCCCGGGCGAGGCCGCTGAGGGTGGCGATGCTGGGCGCCGTGCGGCCGTGCTCGATCTTGGAGAGCATGCCGATGGACACCCCGGCGGCCTCGGCGAACTGCGCCATGGTGAGACCCAGGTCCCGGCGGATGGCCCGCACCCGCTCGCCGACGACCTCGCAGACCTGGCCGACACTTCCCGGCGAAGTGTCCTCA
>JAPPKQ010000322.1 GCA_028819945.1 bacterium
GTGTCGTGCGGACTGCGCCGGATCCCGCCGCGCCCGCAGGCTCGGTGATTGCGGTCACCGAGATGCTCCCCGAGTTGCCGCGCGGTTCAGCTGTCGATCTGGTGGTCGCCGTCGGCGGGTAGCTTCCGAACCATGGCCGACCGGATCTCCCGCCACGATGTGGCGCACGTGGCGTGGCTGGCCCGCCTGGAACTCGGCGACGAGGAACTGGAGCGGTTCACCACGCAGCTGGCCGACGTGCTCGACTACGCCGCCGAGGTGGAGGCCCTGAACCTCGACGGCGTGCCCGCCACTTCGCACCCCTACCCGGTCGGCAACGTGCTGCGCGACGACGTACCCGAGCCGGGCCTGGATCGGGCCGAGGTGCTGGCGCAGGCCCCCGAGACCGAGGCCGGGCAGTTCCGCGTGCCGCCGGTGCGGGGTGAGGCGCCGTGACCGCCGCCCCGGCAGCGGCCATCGCCGCGGCCGTGCGCGCCGGCGAGCGGTCCGCCTCCAGCGCGGTGCAGGAGTCCCTCGCCGCCATCGCCGCCGGCGGCGAACTCGGCGCCTTCAACGCAGTGACCGCCGAGGCGGCCCTGGCCCGGGCCGAGGCCATCGACAGCGCCGTGGCAGCCGGTGAGGATCCCGGTCCGCTGGCCGGCGTGCCGGTGGCGCTGAAGGACAACATCTGCACCCGCGGCACCCCGACCACCTGCTCCTCGCGCATCCTCGATGGCTGGGAGCCGCCGTACGACGCCACCGTGGTGGATCTCCTGAACGCAGCCGGGGCGGTCGTCGTCGGCAAGACCAACATGGACGAGTTCGCCATGGGCTCCTCCACGGAGAACTCGGCGTTCGGACCCACCCGCAACCCGCACGACCCCGCACGTGTGCCGGGCGGCTCCTCGGGCGGCAGCGCCGCGGCGGTCGCCGGGGGTCTCACAACGCTGGCGCTGGCGAGTGACACGGGCGGATCCATCCGCCAGCCCGCCGCGCTGTGCGGGATCGTGGGAATGAAGCCGACCTACGGGCGGGTGTCGCGCTACGGCCTGGTGGCCTTCGCCTCGTCGCTGGACCAGATCGGCCCGATGGCCTGCACCGTCGCCGATGCCGCCCTGCTCTACTCGGTCATCGCCGGCCACGACCCGCGGGACTCGACGTCGATCCCCGAACCGGTCGGCGACCTGAACGGCGCCCTCGCCGGCGACGTGGACGGTCTGCGGGTGGGGGTCGTGAGCGAGCTCTGCGGGGAGGGGATCGACGCCGACGTGCTGGCTCGGCTCGAGTCGGCGGCGGGGGCGCTGGCGTCCGCCGGCGCCGAGGTGGGGGAGGTGAGCGTGCCGGCGGCGGTCTTCGGCCTGTCGGCCTACTTCCTCATCGCCCCGGCGGAGGCCTCCAGCAACCTCGCCCGCTACGACGGCGTCCGCTACGGGCTGCGGGTTGCGGCCCCGGGGGCCACCGACATGAACGTGGCCACCCGCACGGCCGGATTCGGCGACGAGGTGAAGCGGCGAATCATGCTCGGCACCTTCGCCCTCTCCGCGGGGTACTACGACGCCTACTACGGCAAGGCGTTGAAGGTGCGCACCCTTGTGACGCGGGACTTCGCCGCCGCCTACGAGCGCTTCGACGTGCTGCTGGCGCCCACCTCGCCCACCGTGGCGTTCCGTTTGGGCGAGCGCACCGCCAACCCGCTGGCCATGTACCTCTCCGACGTGTGCACCGTGGCCTCGAACCTGGCCGGGCACCCGGCCATCTCGGTGCCGTTCGGCAGCGGCGCCGACGGGCTGCCCGTGGGGGTGCAGGTGATGGCGCCCGCACTGGGCGAGGACGTGATGTTCCGGACAGCCGCCGCCCTGGAGCGCCTCCTGCCGGCGACGGCGAGCACCCACAGCGCCGGCGCGGTCACGAAGGGGACAGCGCCGTGAGCGATCGGCCGGGCAGCGGCGCCGACATCGTCTGGGAGGCGGGGGGGGCCCGGGGGGGGGGCCCCCCCCGGGCCCCCGGGGGGGCCGGGAAAGGGCCGGGGGGGGCCCCCCCCGTTGGGAGACGGTCATCGGCCTGGAGGTCCACGCCGAGTTGCTGACACGCACCAAGCTGTTCAGCGCCAGCCTCAACTCCTTCGGCGGCGAGCCCAACAGCCACATCGACTCCGTGTGCCTGGGGTTGCCGGGCACGCTGCCGGTTCTGAACCGTCACGCCGTGGAGCTGGCCATGAGGGTGGGGCTGGCCCTCGGCGCCGAGGTGCGGCCGTCGATCTTCGCCCGCAAGAACTACTACTACCCCGACATGCCGAAGAACTACCAGATCAGCCAGTACGACCGGCCCATCAACGTGGGCGGCAGCCTGGAGCTGCCGTCGGGCAAGGTGGTGGGCACCGTGCGGGCGCACCTCGAGGAGGACACCGGCAAGTCCACCCACGTGGGCGGGGCGGGACGGATCGACGATGCCGCCTGGTCGCTCGTGGACTACAACCGTGCCGGGGTGCCGCTGCTGGAGATCGTCAGCCATCCCGACCTGCGCTCGGCCGCCGAGGCCCGGGAGTACGTCACCGAGCTGCGGGCGACGCTGCTGGCCGTGGGCGCCTCCGACGGCAAGATGGAGGAGGGCTCGCTGCGGGTGGACGCCAACATCTCGGTGCGCCCGCTGGGGTCCGCCGAGTTCGGCACCCGCTGCGAGGTCAAGAACGTCAACTCGCTGCGGTCGCTCGGCAGGGCGCTGGAGTACGAGGCCCGGCGGCAGATCGACCTGCTGAGCTCCGGCGAGCGGGTCACCCAGGAGACCCGGCACTGGAACGAGGACACCGGCCGCACCTCGCCGCTGCGCTCCAAGGAGGAGGCGACCGACTACCGCTACTTCCCCGAGCCCGACCTCGTGCCGCTGGTTCCGGACCCGGCCTGGATCGAGAGGGTCCGCGCCGAGCTTCCGCTGCTGCCCCGCCAGCGCCGCCACCGCCTCGCCGCCGCCACCGGGCAACCGCCGGCGAGGCTGGCGCTCGTGGTCGAGCGCGGCCAGGACGAGCTGGCGCTGGAAACCACCGAGGCCGGGGCGGATCCCGAGGCTGTGCTGAAGCACCTGGAGCAGAACCTCGCCGACGGCACCGGCCGGCTGACCGCGGCGGGCCTGGCCGGGTTGATCACCATGGAGCAGAGCGGCGAGTTGACCTCCAACCAGGTGAAGGAGGTGCTGGCGGAGATGGTGACCAGCGGCGAGAGCCCCGCCACGGTCGCCCGGCGGGCCGGGTTCGAAGCGGTCGGCGCGGGGGAGTTGGCCGGTGTGGTGGACCGGATCATCGCCGAGCATCCCGCCGAGTGGCAGCGTCTGCGCGCCGGCGACGACAGGGAGCGCAAGAAGATGCAGGGGTTCTTCACCGGCCAGGTGATGCGCGCCACGAAGGGCCAGGCCAACGGGCGCGACGTGGCGGCGCTGCTGGCGGACCGGGCGGGCTCCTGAGGCCGAAGGGCTGTGACGGGTCCGGCGGCCCGCCGGGGCTCGTGACCCCGGTCAGGCCGCCGGACCCGCACGCCGGCTGGAACCGGGCCGGCGCGCCCTTCGCTGCCTAGTCGGCCTCGTGCTGGTGGCAGGTCCTGGCGAGGCGCACCACGTCGACGGCGCGGAACCTGATGTGCCCGCCCAGGCGGTAGGCGGAGAGTCGGTCTTCGTTCACCATCTCGAGCAGTTCGGACTCGTCGACGACGAGCATCTCGCACGCCTCCAACGGTCCCACGAGGTCGATGTCGGGGGACGTCCCGCGGGTCTGCGGTCGTTCCTCGACGGTCGTCTGGGTCATGGTCATGCAACGCTCCTTGCTGGTTTCGTTCTCGGGACTCAACGAGTGTTCGCCGCTGCACCCGCGAGGTCGGCCGGGCGACGATGTGCCCGCAGCCTGCTCGTTGCGTCCTCTCCCGGTCCTCCAGATCTCCCCAGAGGAGCTGTGAATATCCGCCAAGTCCGGATAATTCGGGAGTCGCCGACGACCTCGCCCCCTAGGGTGCCCCCGTGCCCGGGCGCCATCGGCTCACGATCACCGTCACGATGCCCCTCTACGAGCAACTCTGCGAGTTGGCGGGGCCTCGCCGCATCAGCCAGTGGATGGAGGACGCGGCATGGCACAAGATCGGAGCACTGCGCGGCGGGGGCGCCCCGGCCGCGTCCGGCGCCGGCGGGTTGCCGGGCGACCCGGCCCCGGTTCCCGAGTTGCCGCCCCCGCCCTGGCGTTGGTCCCCGCTGCGGCCGCCGGAGCCGCAGATCGGATTGGAAGGCGGGGCTGATCTGGTAGACCTGTAGCCATGCGAATGGCAGCAGTCAATCATCGTGCAGTGGGTCTGGCCGGCGACGGGGCCTGGGATATCGCCGAGGCTTCCGGGGGCGCCTTCGGGCCCGATCCGATGCAGGTCCTGGGCGACTGGGAGGCATTCCTGGCGTGGGCGGCGGAGAACGCCCCCGCCGGCGGTGACCCCTACAGCGCCGAGGACCTCACCTGTCCGGTGCCGCGCCCGCCGCAGGTGTTCGGCATCGGCCTCAACTACGCCGACCACGCCGGCGAGTCGGGGATCGAGGTCCCCGACGATCCGCTGGTGTTCACCAAGTTCCCGTCCTGCATGGCCGCGCCGAACGCCGAGGTCCCGCTCGTACCCGGCAACTGCGACTGGGAAGTGGAGCTGGTGGTCGTGATCGGGCGCGCCGGGCGGGACATCGCCGCCGACGACATCGCCGACCACATCGCCGGGTTCACGGTGGGCCAGGACGTGAGTGAGCGGATCGGACAGTTCGCCGGCGGGTACCCGCAGTTCAACCTGGGCAAGTCGCACCGCAACTTCTCGCCGGTCGGCCCGGCGATCGTGACCCTCGACGAGCTGGAGAACCCCTGGGATCTGGGCCTGACCTGCTCGGTCAACGGCGTCATGATGCAGGACGCCCGCACCACGTACTTCATCAACGACATCCCGCGCCTGATCACCTACCTGTCGTCGATCTGCGAGCTGCTTCCCGGCGACATCATCTTCACCGGGACGCCGTCGGGTGTTGGATTCGGCATGGATCCGCCGCAGTACCTGGCACCCGGCGACGTGATCGTCTCGACCATCGAGGGCCTCGGCGAGATCACCAACCGGTGCGTCTAATCCCGGCGGCGCGGGCGGGCCGCGCCACTGGAGTCGCCGGAACGGATCATTCTG
>JAPPKQ010000342.1 GCA_028819945.1 bacterium
CTGCTGGCGTCGTGGATCCGCCGCCTGCGCCCGGCGGTGGTGCTGGGCCACGACCCCTGGAAGCGCTACCGGATCCATCCCGATCACCGCCAGGCGGGCCTGCTGGTCACCGGGGCCATCGTGGCCGCCCGTGATCCCCACTTCTTCGGTGAGCAGAACCTGCCGGCGCACCGTCCCGAGCACCTGCTGCTCTTCGAGGCCGACGAGCCCGACCACTACGAGGACGCAGCGGGATGGGCGGAGGCCAAGGTCGCCGCCCTCGAGGCGCACGAGAGCCAGTTCGAGTCGACCATGGGGATCGACGCCGCCGACGACGGGACCCAGCGAGCGGCGTTCGCTCAGCGGATCCGCCGCGAACTCGCCGAGGCCGGCGAGCCGGCCGGTCTGCCCGAGGCCGAGGCGTTCAAACTGCTGAGCGACCTCTGAGCGCCGGCCGCATGGTGCGCCGGCAGGCGCAGACCCGTCCGCCGGCCGATGGATTCCATCCTCCGCCGGAATGACGACGCGCCGGCCGGCGTCGGCAGTCGAGGCGCGAGCGCAGTTCGCCCCCTGCCGCCCGTGCTTTCTCTCAGGCCTCCTGCTTGGCGCGCCGACCGGTCGCCACGCGGGGCATCCAGTCGAAGAAGCGCCACGCCAGCAGTGCGCCGCCCACGCCCCAGGCGACCATGATGGCCAGGTCGGCGCCCCGCCAGCCCGGCGCCGCCACCGCCGGGTGGAAGGCCGCCGAGAACGCCCGGCTGAAGTGCTTCAGAGGCAGCACGTCGCCCAGGATCCGCAGCCAGTCGGGCGGGTTCTCGGCCGGCACGAAGACGTCGGACACGAACGCCATCGGCAGGATCACACCGTTGGCCAGCGCAGGGGCGGTGTTGCCGCTGGGCGCGAACGCCGCCAGCGCCAGCCCCAACCCGGCGAAGGACAGGGTGCCCACGAGGAACGACACGACGGCTGCGGGGATCTTGGCGGCGGCGATGCCGACATCGAAGAACAGCACGCCGACCACGAACATGATGAGGGTGCCGAGCAGGGCTATCCACGCCGAGGACACGACGGCACCGCCCAGGAACGCCGAGGGCGGCAACGGGGTTCCCCTGATCCGCTTCAGGAAGCCGAACTGGCGCTGGAAGGCGAGCGTGATCCCCACGTTCAGCAGCGCCGCGTTAGCCGCCGTAAAGGCCGCCAGGCCCGGCGTGTAGAACTGCGCGGCGGGCACCGGCCCGAAGCCCACGTCGATGTCCCAGGTGAACAGCGAGCCGAACAGCACCAGCATGATCAACGGCAGCCCCAGGGTGAAGAACACCGGCACTGGGTTGCGCCAGAACGTGCGGTTCTGGCCGCGCATGCTCGTCCAGGCGAGGCGCCCCCAGGACGGCCATGCGCCGCCGTCGACGGTCGTGGCGCCGGCGCGGCTAGTCCGCATCGTCGAGTTCCCCGCCGGTCCCGATGAGCTGCAGGTAGGCGTCCTCGAGGCCCGGCGGGTTGACCGTCAGCTCTGCCAGCTCGATCCCCCGCGCCACGGCCCAGCCCGCCAACTCGGCCAGCAGGGCGGTGGGGCGCTCCGTGCTCAGGGCCGCGACACCTTCGGAGACCTCGACCGCCGCGGCCACGAGCGCCGGGAGATCGGCACTGCAGGCACCGTCCGGCAACCGGAAGCGAACAGTCGACTTCTCGCTCCCCAGCAGTTGCGAAGGCGCGGCGCAGGCCACGATCCGCCCGCCCATCAGCACCGCCACCCGGTCGGCCAGGTACTCGGCCTCCTCCATGTAGTGCGTGGTCAGGATGATGGTCCGACCGAGGCTTCGCAGATCCTTGACCATCTCCCAGGCGGCCCGCCGCGCCTCGGGATCGAAGCCGGTCGTGGGCTCGTCCAGGAAGATCAGGTCGGGGTCGCCGATGAGCCCCAGCGCCATGTCGACGCGCCGCTGCTGGCCGCCCGAGAGGGTCTTCAGCCGGACGTTCTGCTTGCCGGTCAGCCCGACCATCTCGATCACCTCGTCGCGGTCGCGGGGATGCCGGTAGGCCGCTCCGAAGGAGTCCAACGCCTCAGCGACGGTGACATCCGACGTGTCGATCGTGGCCTCCTGCAGGACGATCCCGACGCGGTCCCGGAACTCCCTGCCGGCCACCGCGGGGTCGAAGCCCAGCACCGACACGTCGCCCGAATCAGCGCTGCGGTGTCCCTCCAGGATCTCCACGGTCGTGGACTTGCCGGCGCCGTTCGGGCCCAGCAGGGCGAACACCTCGCCCGACGCCACCTCGAAGGAGATGCCGCGCACCGCCTGCACGGGGCCGTAGCTCTTGATCAAGCCCCGCACGGCGACGGCAGGCGTGGTTGGGGAGGAGTCGCTCACGCCGCTAGCTCCGCTTACGGGTGGCGGTGCGCGCCTCGGCCTGCTGCTCCAAGAAGGCCATGATGCCCGGGAAACCGGGGATCCGGCCGAGGCGGCGGGACAGGAAGCTCAGGCTCAGGGCCGTGAAGGCCACGTAGAGCGGCCAGTTGATGAGGTAGCGGAAGAGCACGTACTCGTCGGGGTCGGTGACGCCCAGGAACCAGATGTCGAAGCCGGCCGCCAGCCCCAGCAGCACGCCGAAGGCCACGACGATGCGGTCGACGGCCGAGCAGTACGCCTCGTGAGACCGGACGGCGGACGGAAGGCCCAGAGAGCGCGCCACGAGTTCGGCGGCGGGGTTGCGCTCCAGCGCCGCCGAGAGGCGGAAGGTGCGCGCCACGAGTCGGGCGCCGGGGTTGCGCTTCAGCTTCGGCGATGCCCAGAGCACGAGTGCCGCGGCGATGGCGAACTTGTAGCCGATGCCGATGCCGAAGTAGATGTCGTCGTCGTCGGTGATGATCCCGACGACGCCGCGAACGATGACGCACACCGTCACGAGCGGGAGCAGCTTGCCCACCCCGACGCCGTGGCGCACCCGCAGGAATCCGGACAGCACCGAGACGAGCGTGATGGCCCCGATCGCCGGGCCCAGACCCCAGAAACGGAACATCACCACGAACGCCACGACGGCCAGCAACGTGTCGAAGCCGACCCACCATGGCGCGGTGACGGCGTCGTCGCCGTCGCCGGCCACCCACTCGCCGGGGATCGGTTGGACCTCGGAATCCTCGGACTCGGGTGCGCCGCGTGGCGCCTCGCCCGGCGTCATCGGGCCGCCCCCCTACCGGCCGCTTCGGCGCGGGCGTAGAGACGGGCCGCCGGTGGGCGACGACGGTCCCTGCGGCGAACTCGCGCCGGCGCAGCCACCTGGCGCACCCCCCTCGCGGGATCCACGCTGCGGCAGTCCATCCACCTCAGCGGCCCAGAGCCGTCCAAGCGGCCAGCACACCGACGTCGCCGAAGACTTCCACGTCGTCTGGCTCGATCCGTCGCCAGAGCACCAGGTCGAGCTGCTCGCCGGTGCCGCGCACGGCGACGTCGCCGCGGGCGTGGATCCGCTCGACCTCCAGGCGGCCCCCGGAGATCCGGCAGAGCCACTCGCCCGCCCCGTCGGTGCGATGCAGGTGCAGGGTGCCTTCCGGCAACGCCTCCGCCGCCGATCCGACCTGGAACGGCAGGATGACCTCCACCAGCTCGTCCACGCCGTCGGCCGCCAAGTCGCTGTCGAGGGGCCCGGGCTCCCCCACCGCGTTCTCGGCGTCCCAGCGGTGGATCAGGGTCTCTTGCGCCATTCGCCTCTGCCAGAACGCCGCGCTGTTGACGCCCGCCCAGCCCCACACCTCCTCGGCCGGGTCGATGCCCCGCAGCGCCGCCAGCACCCTGGCGTGGGCGTCGCCGAACCACTCCACGACCGCCTCGCCGCGCGGCGGGCGCGGCACGTCCTCCCGGTTCAGCATGGTCGCCGAGCGCGCTTCGACGTGCTCGCTGACCCAGTTGTAGACCCATCCGAGGTGACCCACGAGCCTGTCCAGGCTCCAGCGCGGGCAGCTGGGGACCGGGGCGTCCAGGTTGCCGGAGGCGGCGACCGCGGCGACCGCGGCGCCATCGCGCTCGGTGGCGGCGACATAGGCGTCGGCGTCGAAGCTCATCGGCCAAGTCTCGCCCACCGGCGCTGCATTCGCACACCGGCGGCGCCCGCCCCGACCCGGGCGCGCCGAGGAGGGAGGGGGACGCCGCGGGCGGAGTCCGGATCGATTACGCCGGCGAGAGCCGGACTCACCGCCGGCGGCGCCCTCCCGGAGCCGGGCGCGAAGGCGCGGGCAGACGCCGGCTACAGGCCGCGGCGGGACGTTGTGGCTATAGGGTTGCTGGAGCGGCGCTGGCTCCAGGAGGTGGACGATGATCAGAGACTTCGCGCTCGACCTCGACGCCTTGCGCAGCTTCCTCCATCTCGTGAGCGTCACGGTCTGGGTGGGCGGGCAGATCGTCGTGGCGGGACTGGTGCCGTTGCTGCGCAAGATCGACCGCTCCGCAGGCCCGGTTCCCGAAGGCGAGATGAGCATCACGCAGAAGGCGGCGCACCGCTTCGGAAAGATCTCCTGGCCGTTCTTCGCTCTGGCCATCGTCACCGGCCTCTGGAGTCTCGGCGAGGTCGTCGCCGACGACGAGTGGACCGCGAGCACCGGACTCTGGAAGACGCTGTTCTTCGTGAAGATCGCCCTCGTGGCGGCCTCGGGCGTGGGCGCCTGGTTGCACGGACGGGCGCAACGGGCGCCGGAGCGGGCGCTGTTCGCCAGCGTCGCCTCCCTGACGGCCCTCGCCGCCCTGCTCGTCGCCGCGGGCTTCAACTCCGTCGCCGGCTAGTTAGGATTCGGGGGAAGGGTGCGTGCCGTGACGGCTGTCGCACGCACTTCTCCGGAAGGGACGGTAGGAATGTTCTCTGGATCGACGGGCTGCTCGCGCGTTTCGCCTCTCCCGCCTAGAAAAGGCTTGACAACAAGACAGGGACACCCCCCGCGTTCGGGCCTTCCACGCCGTAGTCGAAGCGCGGCCGCGCTACTGGCCGGGCTGGTCGTTGCCGCCGGGGTGCTGGTCTCCGCACCCACCGCCGGACAGGAGGCCATAGACGACGACGGGCAGTACGACAAACTCAGCGTCGGCGACGACCACGCCTGCGCACTCACCACCGACGACACCATCACCTGCTGGGGCAACAACTACTACGG
>JAPPKQ010000248.1 GCA_028819945.1 bacterium
GGCCGGCGCCGAGGTGCGGGTCAACGTGACCATGGTCAACGACAGCCGCCGCACGAACATGGCGCTGGTCGATCCCCTGGCGGCGGGTTTTGAGATCCTCAACCCGGCGTTGGCGGTGACCGGCGACGTCGACGTGCGCGACGACAGCGGCTGGTGGCGCTGGACCTGGTACCGGCACCAGAACCTGCGCGACGATCGGGCCGAGGCCTTCGCGTCGTATCTCTGGGCGGGAACCCACGAGTACAGCTACGTCGCCCGGGCCACCACCCCGGGCACTTTCGTCGTACCTCCGGCCCGAGCCGAGGAGATCTACGCCCCAGAGGTCTTCGGCCGCTCCGCCACCGACACGGTCATCGTCGAGGACAGCCGCTGAGCACTCCATCTTGTCCCGAGTCGGCCGCAGCCGGCTGCGGGGGTCAGGCGGTGTTGACGTGTAGGCCGTCGTAGTACACGTGCTGCTTCTCGAAGCGCTGCTGGATGCGATCGGGCATGGGGCTGAGGTCGACCTGGCGGCCGGCCTGCATGACCAGCTTGAGCAGCTTGCGGCGGCCGAGCACCGAGATGTCTTTGGACGGGTCGCCGTCGACCACGATGACGTCGGCGAGCTTGCCGGGTTCCAGGCTTCCGATCTCGTGCTCCCAGCGGGGGAGTGTGACCGCCGCCTTCTGCGTTCCCGCCGAGATCGCCTCTAGCGGCGTGAAGTCGCAGTGGGTGACCAGGATCTCCATCTCCTTGTGGTGCCAGTGCCCGTAGGGCGTCAGGGAGAAGCCGGACTCGGAGCCGGCGATGATGGGGACCCCGGCCTCGTGGGCCCTGCGGACGTTCTCGGCGCCCTCGTCGATCTCCCGCTTCAGCCCGTCGCGTGACGCGGCGGACATCTCCGCGTCGAGGGCGTCGAGCGCGTTCACCAGCAGCGGCAGCGTCGGGCAGATCGGGATCTTCTTCTCGGCCACCACCTCCAGGCCCTCGTCGTCCATGAACGAGGCGTGCATGATCCAGTCGAAGCCCGCCTTGGCGGCGAACGTGACCGACTCCGCAGAGCGGGCGTGAATCGTGCACTTCCTGCCCAGCCGGTGCACCTCGTCGGCGAGCAGTTCCAACTCGTCGAGGCGGAACGAGCAGCCGACCAGCGGGTTGTAGTAGCTGGTGGCGTCGCCGGAGCCGGCCACCTTGACGAAGTCCACGGTGTCCTTGATCTGCAACCGCACGGTCTCGAGGATCTCGTCCTTGTTGCGCACCAGGACGCTGGCGTTGCCCACCGGGTTCTCGATCCAGTTGGGGAAGGCGTCGCCCAGCCCCTGATGGGTCGTGATCTCCGGGCCGGCCACGCAGAAGCGCGGCCCCTCCACGAGCCCGGCGTCGACGGCGTCGCGCACGGCGATCGGCACGCGGTACACCGCCGCGGGATCCGAAGCGCTCGTGACGCCGGCGCGCAGCACCTTCCCGGCGTTGTAGCCGGCGAGGATTGCCCGCCACTCGGCGGAGCCGTACATCGCCAACTCCTCCTCGCTGCGCGGCTCGCCGTAGGAGATGTGGCAGTGCGCATCCACGATGCCCGGCAGGACGGTGCCGCTTCCGGCGTCGATGATCTCCGCGGCGTCGTTCTGCGTCCACTGTTCGGGGAGGTCGGCTCCGGCTCCGACCCAGGCGATGCGGTCGCCCAGCACGGCCACCGCGCCGTCCTCGATGGCCGGCGCGCCCGTGCCGTCGATCACTCGCCCGTAGAAGATGTACTCATTCGATCCGCTCATGGCGATCCCCCAAGGTCTTCCGTGCCCGTCGGGATGTGGGCGCTGGTCTTGCCGAGATTCGTGTAGACCCACTTCCGGCTGCCCATCCACGCTACGAAAGGCGATCGTACCCGCTCGAATCCGGGCGGGCAGGTTGTCGAGAGCAGTCCCCAGAACGCCGACCAGCGCTGCGTGTGCTCGACCAGCGGCCGCTCATGCGCCTCCCATTCCGCCAGGCCGCGCTCCAGATCGTCCCGGTGGCGGTCGGCGAACACCGCCAGCGACAGCATGTTGGACATCGCCAGGCACGCCCCTTGGCCGAGGTTCGGGGGCTGCGAGTGGGCGGCATCCCCGCCGATCGCCACCCGCCCCTTGTGCCAGGACTTGAGCCGCACCATGGAGAACGAGTCCCAGCGAGCCTCGGTGTCGGCGGTCACCCGTTCGAACCAGGATTCGAGCCGGGGGAACGACGAGATCCAGGCGTCGTGATCGATGGGCACCTGGCGGGCCTTGGCGTCGTCGTTGCGGGCACAGACCGCGAAGTAGATCCAATCGTGGTGGCAGGGTGTGTACAGCACCCGCCGGGTCCTCGACCAGTACTCGATGCAGCGCTGGGACTCGGGATCGGTCCGCTCGGCCTCTGTGCGGGGGATCAGCATCCGGGTGGCGCCGTCGCGCAGGATCCGCTTCTGGCGGCCCAGGCCGACCGAGTCGCGGATCTGCGAGTGAAGGCCGTCGGCGCCGACGATGAGGTCGGCCTTGACGGTGCGGCCGTCGGTGAAGGCCAGTTCGCCTGCCGGCGAGGCCGTGACCGCCTTCGTGCCGGTGACGATCTCGGCGCCGAGGTCGGTGGCTCGCTGCGCCAGCGCGCCGTGCAGCAGGGGTCTCAGCATGGTCGTCAGCCGATCCCCGGGCTCGTGGGTGTACGTGAAGCTCTCGACGGTCCGGGCCCACTCGTCCCGCACGTCGAACCGATGGACAGGGTGTGAGGTGGGCATCAGCTCGTCGTAGACGCCCAGGGCCTCCAGCGTCCGCAGGCCGTTCTCCCACACGTAGAGCCCGGCGCCCAGTTCCCGCAGCGTGGGGGACTGTTCCCAGACGCGTGTCCGCCACCCCCGCTCGGCGAAGGCGATGGCGCAGGCCAGTCCCGCCAGGCCGCCCCCGGCGATCTCGACGGACGGTTCGGACATCAGGAGACGCGCTCGACGAAGCGCCGTTGGATCCCGTTGAACGCGGCCTCTTGTTCGAGCGGGGCGACCTGCTCGGGATGGTCGGCGCCGAGCGCCGGCGCGCCGCGCCGGGCGTGGTTCGTTGTGCCGTCAGTCACTCTGGGGGATGATCGCCACGCCGTCGACCTCCACCGTGAGCCCCTCGAGGGCGAGGGCGGTGACTCCGAGAAGGGTCGAGGCCGGGTACGGCGCCTGGAAGTACTCCTTCCGGATCGCCAGGATCCGCTCACGGTCCCGCAGGTCGGTCAGGTACAGCCGGAGTTGCACCATGTCGCTGAGCGTCGCGCCGACTGTGGCGAGGGTGGCGGCGATGCCGTCCAGCGTGTAGCGCATCTGCGCCTCCGGGTCGCCGGGAGCGACGACCGATCCGTCCGGCGCGAGTGCGGTGTGGCCCGCGATGTACACCGTGTCGCCGACCACGCGCGCGAACGAGTACAGGCCGACGGTCAGCTGGCCTTTCGGTGAGGCGACGACACCGTCGACGCATTCGAGTTCGGTCATCTGCTTCTCCCTCGACTTCTGGCTCGTCTCATAGGTCCGTCACGTCATAGGTCCGTCACGAAGCCCTGCTTCAGGGACTCGTCGTAGCGGAACCGCCCCTGCAGGTAGATCTTGTTCTTCTCCCAGGAGTACTCCCTGCGCTCGGGGATCGGCGTCTCCACGTCGACGGCGGAGCCGCCCTTGAGGATCATGGCGATCTTGGACGGCGACTGCAGCACGCGGATGTCTGCGACCGGATCGGCGTCGAGCACCAGGACGTCGGCGAGCTTGCCTGCCTCCAGCGTGCCGATGCGGTCGGCCCACTGCGGCACGGTCACGGCGGCCGCGCCGGTGCCGGCGTGGATGGCCTCGAGGGGCGACAGGCCGAGGTGGGTCACCAGGATCTCCATCTCGAAGGCGTGCCACTCGCCGAAGGGCACCAGCGACCAGCCGGTCTCGGACCCCGAGATGATGGTCGCCCCCTGCCTGAAGGCGTCGCCGAGGTTCTCGCTGGCGGCGTCCACCTCCCGCTTGAAGACGTCCAGCGAGCTGGCGCCGGCATCGCCTGCGGAGGCCAGCAGGTTCACCAGCAGCGTGAGCGCCGGCACGATCGGGATGTCCTTCTCGAGGATCAGGTCCAGACCCTCGGAGTCCATGTACGAGGCGTGCTGGAGCCAGTCGAATCCGGCTGCGGCGCAGGCCCGGACCGACTGCGAGGTGCGGGCGTGCACGGTGCACTTCCGCCCCAGCCGGTGGGTCTCCGACGCCATGAGCGTGAACTCGTCCTCGGTGAAGGCCATCCCCTCCACCGGCCCGGAGGTCACCGCCGAGTCGTTCGACCCGGAGACCTTGATGACGTCGACGCCGTCCTTGACCTGCAGGCGGATCTCCTCGGCGATCTCGTCGGGGCTCTTGACGAGCACCCCTGCCTGGCCGGGGGGGAACTCCATCCAGCTGGGGAAGGCGTCCTCCAGACCCTGGCGGCTGGTGATCTGCCGGCCGGCGGCCGCCATGCGGGGGCCCTCCACGATCCCCGCCTCGATGGCGTCGCGCAGGCAGGCCGAGATGTTGAACGTCGTGGCGGGGTCCGAGAGGCTCGTGACGCCGGCGCGCAGCACCTTGCGCACGTTCCAGGCGGCCAGCATCGAGCGGTACTCCACCGGCGTGTAGAGGGCCAACTCCTCCTCCGATCGGGCTTCCCCGAAGGACGTGTGGACGTGGGCGTCGACGATGCCGGGCATGACCGTGCGGTCGGGGCCCGTCACGTGGGTGAGTTCCATTGCCGCGTACTTCTCGGGCACGGCGGCGGCGTCACCGACCCACTCGACGGTGTCGCCGACGACGATCACCGTCCCGTCGGCGATTGGGACCGCGCCGGTCCCGTCGACCACCTGGCCGTCAAGTCGATATCCGTTGCTCATGGCTGCGCTCCCTCGGGGATTCCCGCGACGGCTTCTATCTCGACGAGCATGTCCGGAACGGCGAGCGCGCTGACCTCGAACAGCGTGCTGGCCGGCTTGGCGTCGCCGAAGAACTCCTTGCGGACGGGATTGATGGCCGCCCGGTCACCGATGTCGGTCAGGAAGACCGTGACCTTCAACACGTCGCCCATGTCCGCTCCGACGGCTTGGAGGGCGTCGCGGATGTTCTGCAGGATGACCCGTGTCTGGGTG
>JAPPKQ010000006.1:0-2217 GCA_028819945.1 bacterium
CGCCCAGTGCCTCGGGGTCGTCGAGTGCGGCCAAGGCCGCTGTTGCGATGTCCAGCACGTGGTCCCCGTCGGCTCCTGGCATCGTCTCCCGATCGGGGCGGGCGGCTGAGAATCCCGTTCGATCCCACGTCGAGCCGGTGGCGCAGACGACCGCGTCGGACGATGCGGCGGCCAGCGAGGTGGCCGTTGCCGTCTCGCCGAGGCGGATCTCGACGCCGTTCATCTCGAGCACGGCCGCCAGGTCGTCGACGACCATCCGCCAGTTGCCCCGGGTGGGCAGCCGCCGCAGCAGGTCCAGATGGCCGCCGAGCCGCGGCCCGCGCTCGATGAGCGTGACCTCGTGGCCGCGCTTGGCCGCAACCCCTGCCGCTCGCATGCCGGCCGGCCCGCCGCCCACGACGGTGATCCGTTTCGGCTCGGCGGCCGGACGGAGCGTGCCCTCGCCCCAGTCGCGCTCGCGGCCGGTGGCCGGGTTGACGACGCAGGTGACCTGACGTCCCTTCGCCGGCGCGGCCATGCACTCGTTGGTCCCGGCGCAGCGCACGATCTCCCGCTGGCGGCCCTCCCTCGTCTTGGTCACCAGGAACGGGTCGGCGAGGTGGGCGCGCACCATCGCCACCATGTCGGCGGCGCCGTCGGCGAGCACCCGCTCAGCGGTGGCCAGATCCAGCACCCGGCCCGCCACGAACACCTTGGCCCGGTCACCCACGACCGCTTTGGCGCGCTTGGCGTACGGTGCCAGGAACGCCTCGGGCGCCGAGCCCATCGGCGGGACCGTGCGGTGCAGCGAGTACCAACTCCCGCAGGAGATGCTGAAGTAGTCGAACAGGCCGGTGGCGGCCAGGACGTCGAGGCACTCTTCGGCCAACTCGGGGGTCACGCCGGCGTCGCCGATGAACTCGTCGAACGAGAGCCGCAGCCCCACGGTGATGGCGTCGCCGACGCGGCGGCGGATCGCCTCGGCCGCTTCGATGGAGAAGCGGCAGCGGTTGGCCACCGACCCGCCGTAGGCGTCGGTGCGCTTGTTGAACGCGGGGCTGATGAACTGCATGCCCAGGTAGCCGTGGGCCGCGTGGATCTCCACGCCGTCGATGCCAGCCTCGTGAAGGTTGGCGGCCGACTGGCCGTAGTCGCCGGTCAGCTCGTCGATGTCGGCCTTGCCGAGAGCGACCGGCGTCTCGTTCATGATCGGCGACGGCACCCGCGACGGGCCCCGCACCGGATGCCAATTGTCGGTCCAGGCCCGCCCGACGTCGTTCACCCCGCCGGTGCTGAGCTGCACGAAGATCCGGCAATCGTGGGCGTGCACCGCCTCGGCCAGGCGGGCGTAGGCGGGGATCGTGCGCCGCTCGTAGGCGGTGAGCCGCCAGCCCGACGTGGCCCCGCCCGGCTGGGCGCCGCTGAGATGACGGCTGGCGGAGGTCGCCTCGACGCCCACGAGCGCCGCGCCCCCCTTGGCCCGCTCGGCGAAGTAGGCGACCATGCGATCGCCCGGCGCGTGGTTCTCGCCGTAGGCCTGCCCGTGCGGGGCGACCATGATGCGGTGCCTGACAGCCGTGGCGCCGATCTGCAGCGGCCGCCAGATCAGCTCGAGGTCGCCCATCTCAGAGCTCTCTGCCGAGCTTCTCGCCCTCGTAGGTGGCGTCGGACGTGGTGCGCGGCGAGACGGCATCGCCGATGCGGTGCACCGGTACGGTCCCGCCGGCCAGGAGCTCGTGGTACAGCTCGTCGCGAGGGCTGCGCAGCATCGCCAGCACGACCGTGTCGACGTCCTCCACGATGCGGGTTCGCTTGTTCCACGTCGTGTAGACCTCGACCCGGCGCTCGCCGATCGCCTCGACGAAGTGGTTCGGCGTGAGCGTCACCCCCGCTGCGGCCAGCCGGGGCAGCATCCAGGGGAGTTCCAGCGTCTCCACGAGGTGCTGGCCGATCACGGCGAAACGGCTGATCACCTCGACATCGACTCCGGCGCTGCCCAAGACTTCCGCCAATCCGAGCGGGAGGTAGGCGCCGCAGTCATCCAGCACGACGACCTTCGCGCCCAGCGCCCGCGGATCGTCGAGCGCTCGCCGGACCGCCGTCGCGACGTCCAGCACGTTCGGAGCGTCCGCACCGGGAATCCCGCTGCGGTCTGCCCGCCCCCCCGACAGCCCGCTGCGGTCCCACACCGAGCCGGTCGCACAGACGATCTCGTCGAACTTCCCGCCGGCGAGATCG
>JAPPKQ010000006.1:2317-5099 GCA_028819945.1 bacterium
CCCCAGCGCTGCTCCCTGCCCACCGCCGGGTTCATCACGCAGTGCATCCGCCGACCCCGGAACCCGGTGGCGAGGCACTCGTTGGCACCCACGCACCGCACCACCTCGCTCTCCCGCCCCTCGAGCGTCTTGGCGATCAGGAACGGGTCGGCCATGTGGGCGCGCACCATCGCCACCATGTCGGCGGCGCCGTCGGCGATCACCCGCTCGGCGGTGGCGAGATCCAGGATGCGGCCGGCGAGGAAGATCTTCGCCCGATCCCCGACGACCTGCTTGGCGCGCTTCCCGTAGTCGACCAGGAACGCCTGCGGCACCGACCCCATCGCCGGCACGGCGTAGTGGAAGCTGTGGTAGCTGCCGCTGGAGATGCTGAAGAAGTCGTAGAAGCCGGTGGCGGCGAAGATGTCGAGGTACTCCTCGGCCAGCTCGGGGGTGACGCCGGCGTCGCCGATGTACTCGTCGAAGGAGAATCGCATGCCGACCGTGTAGTCGTCGCCGACCTGGGCGCGGATGCTCTCGCCGATCTCGACGAGGAGTTGCGCGTTGCGACGCGGCGAGCCGCCGTAACGGTCGGTGCGCTTGTTGAACGCCGGGCTCAGGAACTGCATCGGCAGGTAGCCGTGCGCGGCATGAACCTCGACACCGTCGATCCCGGCCCGCTTCATGTTCGCCGCCGAGCGGCCGTAGTCCTCGACGAGTT
Source organism: bacterium (assembly GCA_028819945.1). Lineage (GTDB taxonomy): Bacteria > Actinomycetota > Acidimicrobiia > Acidimicrobiales > CATQHL01 > VXNF01. The sequence continues at coordinate 3,018 of JAPPKQ010000006.1, forward strand.
CGTCGATGTATTCCTGGTCCATCTCCCAGGGGATCTCGGTGCCGCCGGGTGACGGCACCCGCGAGGGCCCCCGCACCGGGTACCAGTCGTCGAAGTCGATGCGGGCGCCCTGGTTCACACCGAACGTGCTGAACTCCATGAAGATCTTGCAGTCGTGGGCGTGCATCGCCTCGGCGAGCCGGGCGAACGCCGGGATCACCCGCTCCTCCCAGGCGGTGAGCCGCCAGCCCGACGGGCCCGACTCGGCGCTGGCGCGGGCAAGACGCCGGCTCACCGAGGTCGACTCACCGTCGACGAGCGCCACGCCGCCCTTGGCCCGCTCCACGTAGTAGGCGATCATGCGGTCCGTGGGCTGGTTGTCGTCGCCGTACGCCTGGCGATGGGGCGACAGCATGATCCGGTTCTTCACCGTGGTGGCGCCGATCCGCAGCGGCGTCCAGAGCAGGCCGTCCGGTGTCATCGGGTCCGCCGCCACGCGGGCAACGCTAGCTGTTGGACCCTGTCGTGGACGCCGGCGCGCGGTGGCCGCCGCGACGCGCCGGGCGCATATCGTGGGGCGATGGCGGATTGGGCGCACGCAGGTGCCGCACGGCTCGTGGCCGCACTCAGGGCCGGCGACGTGTCGAGCCGGGAGTTGCTGGACCTCTACCTGAGTCGGATCGAGGCGGCCGATCCGGCTCTGAACGCCGTGGTCACCCTCGACGCCGAGCGTGCGCGCCGGCTGGCCGCCGACGCCGACGAGGCGCTGGCCCGCGGCGAGGTGGCCGGGGCGCTGCACGGATTGCCGATCACGATCAAGGACACCATCGAGACCGAGGGGCTGCGCACGACGGCGGGGGCGCCCTGGCTTGGGGGGCACGTTCCGGATCGGGACGCCACCGCCGTCGCCCGCCTGAAGGCCGCCGGGGCCATCGTGTTCGGCAAGACGAACTGCCCCCTCCTCGGCGGAGACGCCCAGAGCGAGAACGTGGTCTTCGGCACGACCGGCAACCCGTGGAACACCGACCGGTCACCGGGCGGTTCGTCGGGCGGCTCGGCTGCTGCGCTGGCCGCTGGGCAGACGGCGCTGGAACTCGGCAGCGACATCGGCGGCTCCGTCCGGAATCCGGCGCACTACTGCGGCGTCTACGGCCACAAGCCCAGCTTCGGCATCATCCCGACCCGCGGGCACATCCCACCCCCGCCGGGCGATCTCAGCCCGGTCGATCTGGCCGTCGTCGGGCCGCTGGGGCGTGCTGCGGAGGATCTGGCGCTGGCACTGGACGTGCTCGCCGGTCCCGACGAGGCCGACGGCACCGCCTGGCACCTGACGTTGCCGCCGCCGCGAGGGAGAGCACTCGCTGACTATCGCGTCGCGGTGTGGCTGGAGGATCCCGCATGCCCGATCGACAGCGCCGTCGGCGCCGCTCTGAGTGACGCCGTCGACGCCCTGGCGGAGGCCGGCGCGGTGATCGACGGCCGGCGGAGGCCCGACTTCACCCTCGCCGACGCCCACCGCACGTATCAGCGCCTGCTCTATGGGGCCACCGCCGCAGGACTCGCCAACCGGGTCTACGGCACCCTCCTGGCGAAGGCGGAGGAACTGGAGCCCGACGACGACCGTCGCAACGCCCGCTACCTGCGCGACGGCACCGCCCGGCACAGGGACTGGCTCGCCGCCGACGAGGAGCGTGCCCGCTACCGGGAACGATGGCGCGAATTCTTCAGGGAATGCGACATCCTGCTGTGCCCGACGGTGCCGACCACGGCGATCCGTCACGACCACTCCAACATCAACCGCCGGACGATCGCCGTCGACGGTGGGACCCGCGACTACTGGGACCAGATCATCTGGCCGGGCATGGCGAGCATGGTCGGGCTGCCGGCCACCGTCGCCCCGGTCGGGCGGGCGTCCGACGGCCTGCCGGTGGGCATCCAGATCATGGGCCCGTACCTCGAGGACGCCAGCACCATCGACTTCGCCCGGCGGCTCACCGAGGTGGTCGGCGGCTACGAGCCGCCCCCGGCGTTCGCGTGAGCAGGCACGCAGGTCGGCTGGTTGCCATCAGTCGCCGGCTCTTCCTGGGGGCTCGCCCGTGAGAG
>JAPPKQ010000065.1 GCA_028819945.1 bacterium
CCCCGATGTCGTGGGTGATGTCGACGTACAGGCACCCCAGGCCGGATGTCACCCCCGGCGCCAGCGGCACGACGATCCTCCGGATCCCCAGCACGTCGGCCAGCTCGGCGGCCATCAGCGGCCCGGCGCCGCCGAAGGGGACGAGGGTGAAGTTGCGCGGGTCCAGTCCCCGCTCGACGGTCACGACGCGGATCGAGCGCGCCATGTTGTTGTTGGTGATGTCGATGATTCCCAGCGCCGCGTCGGTCACACTCAGCCCGAGTTCATCTGCGAAGGACTCGACTGCTCGGCGCGCCGCGTCGGTGTCGAGACTGATGCCGCCCGCGAGCCCCACGTCGGCCACGAGGCGGCCGGCCACGAGGTTGGCGTCGGTCACGGTGGCGTCGGTGCCGCCGAGCAGGTAGGCGGCCGGCCCCGGGTCGGCCCCGGCGCTCTGAGGCCCGACGTGCGGCAGGTGCCCGGCGTCGACCCAGGCGATCGAACCCCCGCCGGCGCCGATGGTGACGAGGTCGATGGCCGGGAATCGTGCCGGTTGGCCGAACCGGGGCGAGAACTCGTGCACGATGTCCGCACGGCCGCCCTGCACCACGGCGATGTCGGCGCTGGTGCCGCCGATGTCCAGCGAGATGACCTCCTCCAGACCCTCCGAGGAGGCGAGCACGCCGGCCGCCACCACCCCGCCGGCCACGCCGGTGGAGGCGGCGACCCCCTCGGCGGCCTTGGCCCCGGCGGCCGGACCCGAGGTGAGCAGGCGGGCGGGGAAGCGCGAGGCGCTCTCGGAGGTCAGCAGTCCTCCCCCGGAGTGCATCACGTACAGGCGGCCGGCGAAATCGGCCTCGCGGAGCCGGCTCTCCAGCGCCGTCAGGTACTCGCTCACGACCGGGGCCAGGTAGGCGTTGAGCACGGCGGTGGAGGTGCGCTCGAACTCGGGGGGTTCCCGCAGCAGCGAGCCGGAGGTGCTGACGAACGCGCCGGGAACCTCGGACCGGACGATCTCCGCCGCCTCGTCCTCGTGGACCGGGTTGACGTAGGAGTGCAGGAAGGCGATGGCGAAGGTGCCGATGCCCCGCCTCGCGGCCAGGCGGGCCGCGGCGCGCACCTGTTCGGCGTCCAGGGGGATCACCACGTCGCCGGCGTAGTCCAGGCGCTCGGTGATCTCGAAGCGGTTGCGGCGCGTCACCAGCGGCGGCGGCGGGTCCCACTGGATGTCGTAGGGGTCGCCCCGGTTGTGGCGGCGCAACTCCAGCACGTCCCGGAAGCCCCGGGTGGTCAGCAGCGCCGTGGCGGCGCCCCGCTGGGTGATCACGGCGTTCGTGGCGACCGTGGTTCCGTGGGCGATCATCTCGATATCGGAGACCGAGATACCCGCCGCGGTGATCGAGTCCAGCACCCCCTGGTCGAACGCCGAGGGCGTCGACGGCACCTTGGAGATGCGCTGCTCGTCACCCCGCACGGCGACGAGGTCGGTGAAGGTCCCGCCCGTGTCGATCCCGACCTGCCAGCCGCCCTGCATGATCAGCGCCTCCCGTCGGGCCCCGCACGGGCCCCGAGCGTCACGGTGAAGCTACAACATGGCCGCCCGATGCTCGAAACCCCCTCTAGGCGCCGGGATTGGATTCCTCCAGGCGTCTCAGCCGGTGGAAGACCCGCTCGCAACTCTCGTCGCAACAGCGCCTGAGTTCGCCGCCGTCGGGCTCGGCGAAGCTCCAGTAGCGAGCGATGAGCAGGTTCCCGCACACGTCGCAATGGTCGACCGTCGTGTCGTGCCAGTTCTTCTTCAGGTCATGCCACGCCATCGCGCCTGCCCCTCCGCAGCGCCGCGGTGGCCTCGGCATCGACGGTGAGCCCCGCCGCCCCGGTGCCGTCCAGCACGACGCCGTAGTCCAACTCCGCCGAGGGCCGGCTCACGAACCCCAACTCGACGTCGGCCAGCACCTCGGCGGGGTCGCGCTCCAGGGGATCCCCGTAGCCGCCGCCGGAAGGCGAGGTGATCCGAACCCGGTCACCCCGGCGGAGGCGGATGTTGGTGAATTTCGACGGCGATACCAGACCGAACGCCTCCTGGAAGGTCTCGTAGGTGTCGCTGCCCGCCGGCGCCACCTCCAAGGCCGTCCGGCTGCCGTGGCGACCTCCGAACAGCCCCCAGGGGGAGCGCTTCATGCGCTCCGAGAGTGCGCTCACGGTGATCACGTCGCCCACCACCTCCATGACGCGCCGCACGCCGAGACCACCCCGGTGCCGGCCGGCGCCGCCGGTGTCGTCGTTGAGGCAGTACTCCTCGTGCACCCACGGCCACTTGGTCTCGAAGATCTCCACCGGGGTGTTCCGGCAGTTGGCGTGCGGCACGATCTGGGCGCTGTTGCCGTCGCTGGTGGCCCGGCCGCCCCAGCCCATCCCCTCGAAGTGGTAGTGCGCGTAGTACTCGCCGTTGCGGGGGTCGACCCCGCCGAACAGGAAGTTCAGCGACGTGTTGCCGCTGGCGGCGGCGGCCCGCTCGGGCAGGATCTGGCTGAGGATCTGGCCCAGCACCAGTTCCATGATGCGCGGCTGGAACTCGGTCTGGCCGCCCACGCACGGCCCGGGCAGGCGCACGCAGGTGATGGTCCCCGCCGGCGCCACCACCTTGATGGGTCGCACGATGCCGGCGTTGACCGGTACGTCGCGGGCCAGGACGTACAGCAGGCCGTTCAGCGAGGCCGACAACGTCACGACGTAGGGGGCATTGATCGGTCCGACGGCCTGCTCGTCGGACTTCGAGTAGTCGAAGATCAACTCGTCGCCCTCCACGATGATCCGCGAGCGGATCCAGTAGGAGCGGTCCGATATGCCGTCGTCCTCCATGCAGTCCTCGCCGGTGTAGATACCGTCGGGGAGGCCGGCGATCTCCGAGCGCATGTACGCCTCGGCGTAGTCCAGGATCTGCTCGAATGCCTCGTTGAGCCCGTCGACACCCCGCTCGGCGATGAGGCCGCCGACGCGCCGCTCCCCCACCCGCAGCGAGCCGACCATGGCGTGCAGGTCGCCCCAGGAGTTGTTCGGGGTGCGGTGGTTCGCGAGCATGATCCGCCAGATGTCCTGCACCGGCTCGCCGCGGTCGAAGAGTTTCGTGGGCGGGATGCGCAGGCCCTCCTGGAAGATGTCGGTGGCCGTCGCGGCGAAGGAACCCGGCGCCATCCCGCCGATCTCGGCGAGGTGGGCGATGTTGCCGACGAATGCGGCCAGTTCGCCGTCGCGGTAGACGGGAGCGACCATCATGTGTTCGGGCAGGTGCGAGCCGCCCCGGTAGGGATCGTTGTGCACGAAGATGTCGCCGTCGGCGAAGTTCTCCGGGCCCACCTCGCGGATGATCCAGGTGGCGGCGTAGAGCGAGGCGCCCAGCATCGCCGGGTTGATGCCGGCGGTGGCGATGAGCCGGCCCCGGCGGTCCAGCACCAGGGTCGAGAAGTCGAGCCCCTCGGAGAAGATCGGCGAGTAGGCGGTGCGCATCATGGCGAAGGCCATCTCGTCGCAGATGTTCCGGACCCGCTTGTACAGGAGGGTGAGGCCCACCCGGTCGATGCCGGCGCCCGGCGGCGGCGATGTGGCGGTCATGGATGTGCCGGTCATGGTGGGGCCTCGGCGTCGCTGCGGGCGATGATCAGGCACTGGCTCTGGTGCACCGTGGCCCGGAACCCGGGCGGGACCCAGGTCGTGGAGTCCGCCTCCTCGATGACCGCGGGGCCGTCGAGCGTCTCCCCGACCGCCAGGGTGTCGCGATTGACGATGAGCGCGTCCACCCACTGACCGGCCGCCGCCAGGACGCGCCGGGTCGCCGGCGCCGTGCCGTCACCCCGGCCGGAATAGGGACGGATGAGCACCTCCGGCGCCTCCGAGAGGGCCGTGGCGCCCAGGTAGACCGACTGGATGGGCTGGTCGCGCATCTCGTAGCCGTAGGCGGCCTTGTGGGTGGTGTGGTAGCCGTCGGCGAGCCGCGCCACGAAATCGGCCGCCTCAGGACCGATCGGCACCGCCAACTCGAAGCTGCGGTCCACGTGGCCGAACTCGGTGCGGATCTCCTGCTCGTAGTTCTGGCCCACGTAGCGGCAGGCCACGTAGGTGGTGAAGTCGATGGGCCCCTCGGCACGCCGCAGTTGCGACCGCAACTCCGCCACGGTGTCGTCGGCCAGACGGCCCAGTGTCGCCGGCAGGTCGGCGGCCTCGCCATGGTCGAGGCGGCGCACGAGCGTGATCCGGCGATCCACGCGCTGGTCGGCGATGACCGTGCCGTAGGCGGACACCAGCCCGGGGTTCGGCGGCACGATGACGCGATTCATCCCCATGCGACGGGCGATCTCCACCGCATGCAGCGGGCCCGCGCCCCCGTAGGCCACGAGGTCGAACTCCCGGTAGTCCAGGCCTCGGTCGACGGTCACGAGCCGCATGGCGCCGTCCATGTTCTCGATCGAGACCGACACGATGGCCTCGGCGGCGTCCTCGGGGTCGAGCCCCAGGCGCTCGGCGAGCGGGGCGACGGCGGAATGCGCCCGCCCGGCGTCGAGGCTCATCCGGCCGCCGAGGAAATAGCCGGGATTCAAGCGGCCCATCACCACGTTGGCGTCCGTCACCGTGGGCGCCTCGCCCCCGAGCCCGTAGCACGCGGGACCTGGATCGGCTCCGGCGCTCTCCGGCCCCACCTTCAGGAGACCCCCCGAATCGATGGACGCGACGGAGCCGCCGCCCGCGCCGATCGTCGTGACGTCCAGGATCGGCAGCGCCAGCGGGAGTCCGAACTCCACCTCGAACAGTCCCGAGAACTGCAGTTCGCCGTCGGTGACGACGCCCACGTCGGCACTGGTGCCGCCCATGTCCAGCGTCACCGCCTTGGCGGTTCCCACCGCGCGGGCGAAGTGGGCCCCTGCGATCATCCCCGCGGCGAGCCCCGAGAGCACGATCTCCACGGGCCTCGACGTGGCGTCGGGGATTGCCACGTGGCCGCCGTTGGAGCGCAGCAGGCCGTGCCACCCGCCCATCCCGACCGTCTCCAGCTCCCTCAGGAGGTCGCCGGCGAAGTCACCCACGATCGGCTTGACATAGGCGTCCATGACCGTGGTGTTGGAC
>JAPPKQ010000206.1 GCA_028819945.1 bacterium
CCGCCACCTCTTCCAGGGTGCCGGCGCCGATCAGCTCCAGCGCCTCGCTGCCCGAGATGCTGCCGTCGGACCCCAGGGTTGCCCGCACGCCCGGTACCCAGCCCGCCAACAGGTCGCGCGGCGAGCCCTTCACCGCCGAGATGCTCACGGCTCCGATCTCGTCGACGGTCGCGGCGCCACCGCAGTCGGGCGTTAGTTCGGACTGCACCAGCACGCCCATCCCGGCGCTGCCGGGCTCGATGCCGACGGCCTCGAATCGCTCCAGCGCCTCGATAGTGAACATCGCCGACCACACGCTGCGCAGCGCCTTCGGCACTTCCTCCCGCCGCAGTTCGGGCAGCGAGGCGAACGCCCCCGCCCAGGTGCCCTCGCCTTCGAGCGCGCTTGAGGAGCGGGCGATGAGCGGTTCGGCCAACTCCGCCGCGACCTCGGCGATCTCAGCTGCCAGTGCCTCGTCGAGTTCGTCGCGCAGCAGCACCATCCGGGCCGCGCCCGAGCCGCGCCGGGCCAACTCGGCGGCGGCCCGGCGCAGCGGACCGGCCGAGGCGGCCAGCGTGACGACGAAACCGTCGAGCGCCGGCAGCCCTGCCCGCCGTGCCCGGGCGAGGTTCGCCGCTTTGGCCCCGACCGTCGAGACGTCCAGCGCGTCGGGATCGTCCAGCCGGACGACACGCGGGCTCATCGGGGGCCGGTTCGGGCCGGAATCTGGGGTGTCGCGCCGCCCGCTCAGCCGACGGCGATGATCTCCGGCGCCGGCGTGGAGATCATCTCGATGCCGGTGTCGTTGACGATCAGCATCTCCTCGAGGCGTACGCCGAACTCGTGCAGCTTGCCGTGCTGGGTCTCGAGGGCGAAGACCATGCCCGGCTGGATCTCCACGGGATGGTCCAGCGACCAGATGCGGGAGATGACCGGGATGTCGTACTGCGCCAGGCCCAGGCCGTGCCCCCAGAGGTTGGCGGCCGCCTCATCCTCCTCCTCGTAGCCCCAGATCTCCTTGGCCGAGGGCCACACACCGGCGATGTCGGCGGTGGTCACGCCCGGCCGGGTGGCCTCGATGGAGTCGTTCAGCCACTTGAGTGCCAGCTCGTAGTACTGCTTGTGCTCGTCGGTGGGCTTGCCGCCCACGCAGTAGGTGCGGTACACGCAGGACTTGAAGCCGTTCCAGGTGAGCGCCGCCAGGTCGATGATGACCAGCTCGCCGGGCCGGATGATGCGGTCGCCGTGGTTGCGCCAGTTGGGCCAGGCGTTCGGGCCCGACGAGACGATCACGTCCTCCACGTTCTCCATGCCCGGGATGTTGTAGAGCTGCTCCATGCCGTAGGCGGTGACCTCGTTCTCGGTCAGCCCGGGGCGCAGGAACTGGCTGAACTGGTAGTGCACCACGTCGCAGATGGAGCCGACCATCCGCATGGCCTTCTGCTCGTTGGGGCTCTTGATGGCCCGGGCCTCCATCATCGGCGTCATGCCGTCGGTCCAGTTGATGCCGCGCTCCTCGAAGACCCGGATCATGTTGAGGTCCATGAAGTCCACGCCGAGGGGCTTGTCCTCCACTCCGGCCTCCTCCAGGTCGCCCATGAGGGCGTTGGTGAACTTCGCCACCTGCGAGCTGGCGGCCGGCCCGGCGGCCCCCTTGATCCAGGCGTAGGAGTAGCGCACGTTCTCGGCGGGGATCCACGGCGAGTGCTCGCGCAGGTGGTAGCCGATGTCGCCCTGCTCGTAGATGATCGGCTCGCGGCCTTCCACCAGCACGGCGTAGCGCAGACCGGGCTTCAGCTGGTTCCAGCCCGGGGTGAGTGTGGAGGTGACGTAGCGGATGTTCTCGTCGTACATCAGCAGCATCGCCCCGAGCTCGTGGCGGGCCATGGCCTCCCGGGCGCGCCGCAGCCGCCACTCCCGGACCTCCTGCCAGTTGATCCCCTCGCGCCAGTCGGTGTTGAGAACGCCGAACGCTTCCCTCATGGTGATGCCCTCCAGCCGTCGGTCCGGGCGACGACTCGGACCCCGATGCCATCGCGCCGGGTCAATCTAGTTGCTGCCGGCCGCCGGATTCACTTCCTGGGGGTCAGTGCGACCGGAGCGCCCCGGTCCGAGGCATCCGGCCAGCGCGCGCTGCCGGGTAGGCGTCCGCCGCAGACCCGGCCCCGGTCGAATTCACCGTTACGGTCTCGGACGAGGACAACGTAGGTCTTGGCGGGGTCCAGGCCCGTGATCGCGTGGCTGCGGGTGCCGGCACCGGGCTATGTAAATGGACAGCTCTTCTCTCCGGTGACGGTCCGTCCGACGGCCCAAGCGTCCGAGGTGTGGCCGGTGGTGCTGCTCAGCCGACGTTCTCGGTTGCAGCAGACTGCCGTCTAACGCGTTGAACACCGGCATTCTGCCGAGTTTTGGTACAGTCGCCGCCATGACCCGGGAGAAAGTCCCCCCGAGAGAGCTTGCCGATTGGCTGATCAGCCACGGGCGCCACTTCGTGACGACGACGGAGGTCGCCGAGCTCCTCGGAGTTGATGCGACGTCGGTCCCGGCGAGTCTCGAGCGCGCCCGCGAGGCGGGCAAGGTGATCTCGGTCACCAAGGGGGGCTGGGTGCCCGTGCCCGCCGAATATCGCGTCGCAGGCGCCCCGCCGCCGAGCCACTTCGTTCACCAGCTGATGGAGCACCTCGGACATCTGTACTACGTCGGGTTCCTTTCTGCGGCCGCCATCCACGGGGCGTCCCACCAGGCGCCGATGGTGTTTCAGGTGGTGACGCCGGCGCGACTGCGGGAACGGCGGATCGGGCGCGGTCGGTTTCAGTTCATCCAGCGTGCAACAGCCGGGCAGCGTCCACGCTTGCAGCACAACGTCCCGACGGGACGGATCTGGGTGTCGACGCCGGAGGTGACCGCCTTCGACCTTGTGGGGTCACCGCATGAAGGTGCGGGTCTGTCCAACGTCGCGACCATCATCGGCGACTTCCTCATCAACAACGTCCTCGACCCGCACGAGTTGGCATCGGTCGGTGCCGCCTATCCGACCGCGGTCACACAACGGGCCGGCTACATCATCGATTCGATGGCCTCCGAAGTCGGCGCCGGACTCGACACTGCGCCTCTCCGGGAACTCGTCGCCCGCAGCCGCTACCGGCCGCTCTCGCCGGCCGGCGGCGGCGGCCGTCTCGACCCGCGGTGGCATGTCGTGGCAAACACGAGGATCGAGCACGACCTGTGATCACCGAAGCCGACATCGCGCACTGGCAACGCCACGCGCCTTGGCCGACGCTGGAACAGATAGAGCAGGATCTCGTGCTTGCACGGCTGATCATCGAGATCGCCAACCATCCCCTGCTGCGTGACGAACTCGTCTTTCGAGGCGGCACCTGTCTCCACAAGGTGTGGCTGGACCGGCCGTGGCGCTACAGCGAGGACCTCGACTATGTCCGGCGGACCGCCGGCGGCGTCGGGGAGGTCCTCGACGCGCTGCGCGAGGTGGCTGCGACTGTCGGGTTCGACCGCGTGCAGACCGACGTGCGCCGGCACCCGAAGTTGCGGCTCGATTCCACCTTCGTGCGGGGAGGGCGGATGCGGATCAAGATCGAGTTGAACACGTTCGAGCGCTCGCCGGCACGGCCGACGGTGAAGAGGACGCTCAGCGTCGACAGCCCCTGGTTCTCGGGCACCGCGGATGTGGCGACGTTCGCACTGGAAGAACTGATCGCCACCAAGATTCGAGCGCTGTTCCAACGGGCGAAAGGAAGGGATCTCTTCGACCTGTGGCTCGGTGTCGGACGAGCGGGGGCGCGGCCGAGCGACATAGCCGCGTGCTTCGCCTCCTACCGCCCCGACGGCTGGACGGTCGCCCGGGCGACCGCCAACCTCGACGAGAAACTCATGAACCAGGATTTCAGGAGAGACATCGAGAAGTTGATCACTGATTGGCCCGCGGGCTTCTCGATGCAAGCAGCGGGCCAAGCAGCCCTCGCCGTTCTGGGCTCGATCGACGAGCAACCGGGTGTCGAGTTGTAGATCGGAACGCCGAGCCGGCCCCAAGCGCCCCCGCCCCTGCGATTCCGACTTCGCTCACCGACGAGTGGAGGGCTACGTGGTCACCTCGGCGGCCAGTATCTCCTCGATGCACTCGGAGATCTCGTCGCGACCGCTGCGACCGGCGCCGGCGGCCCGCAACCGGCGGGGCGGCCCGCCGACATGTTGCTCGATGGCCTCGCGGGTGACTTCGGCGATGGTCATGTTCCGGCGCGCCGCCTCGCGGTCCGCCTGCTTGGTGAGTACACTATCTATACACGTTAGGTGTATTATCAGTGTATTAGCCGTGTCCGAACCAACATCGAACTCGAGAGCACCTACGTGGAGGCGATCATGGACCGCTTCGGGGTCCATACCAAGACCGCGGCGGTCGACCTTGCGCTGCGCCACCTTGCGGGTCAGCCGATGAGCCGTGAGGAGGCTCTCGCGATGCGGGGTGCCCACGCCATCGGCGACATCCCCGCCGACACCGCAGCAGCGCAGACGACGTGATCCTCGTCGACACGTCCGCCTGGGTGGAGTTCGACCGGGCCACCGGGAGCACTGTCGATGCCCGTCTGAGCGACCTCATCGCGGATGATGCCGAGATCGCGGTCACCGAGCCGGTGATCATGGAGGTCACCGCCGGTGCCCGCAGCGCCGCACGCGAGCAGGACCTCCGCCGGCTCCTCGGTCGGTTCGACCTGCTGCGATTCGACGCGGCGATCGACTTCGACGCCGCCTCGAGGATCTACCGGACGTGCCGCCGAAGCGGGGTCACACCACGCGGCATGATCGACTGCATGATCGCATCGGTCGCGCACCGCCACACCGCCACCCTGCTCGCATCCGACGGCGACCGCCAGCGCGTCGCCCGCACCATCGGAATCCCACTGGACAACGATCACCCGTAGCGGCCCGACGCGCATAGTGGGGCCGGCCGGCGCGCCAACCGACCGCTCCGCGTTCGGTGATGTCGGGCCGGCTTCAGACTCAGTCCGACCGCAACGCCTCCGTGGGGGACATCCGGGCGGCGCGGATCGCGGGGTAGATGCCCGCCACCGCCC
>JAPPKQ010000031.1 GCA_028819945.1 bacterium
GGGCGCCGGCCGCGCCGGACGACGACGGCGAGCGGCGGCGGGCGGCCTGGGTGGCCGTGGCGTTGCGGCGCCGGGGGGCCACGGCGGTCCTGACCGGGGAACTGGGGGCGGCGGTGCTGGGCCCGATGCTGGCCTCCTCCGGCTACGACGATGTGCGGCTGCTCACCGTCGAGAACCGCTTCTTCGGCGGCAACATCGGCGTCACCGGGCTGATGGTGGGCGCGGATGTCGCCCGGGTGCTCGCGGGGGAGCCGCCCGACGGCCGCTACCTGCTGCCCGATGTGTGCCTCTCGAACGGGCTCTTCCTGGATGGGCTCTCGACCGCCGACCTGCCCCGGGCGGTGGAGATCGTGGAGACCGACGGCATCGCTCTGCGGAGCGCGCTGGATGCCCGCTGAACCCGCCACCGCAGCCGCAACCGGCCCTGCCGGCGACGAGGCGCGCCCGGCCCTGCCGACGGTGGCGGTCGTGGGCCGCCCCAACGTCGGCAAGTCGACGCTGGTGAACCGCATCATCGGCAGGCGCGACGCCATCGTGGAGGAGCGTCCCGGGGTGACCCGCGACCGCAAGGAATGGACCGCGACGTGGCTGGGGCGGCCGTTCGTGGTCGTCGACACCGGCGGCTGGAAACCCGAGGGCGGAGGCGAGCTCGCCACCCTGGATCGCAAGGTGTCCGCCCAGAGCCGCCGGGCCATGCTGGAGGCCGACGTCGCCGTCCTGGTGACCGACGTGACCAGTGGCGTGACCGACCCCGACCTGGCCACCGCGGCACTGCTGTGGCAGCGCAGCGGGCCGGTGCTCGTGGCGGTCAACAAGGTGGACGACGAGGGTCGGGAGCCTCTCATCTGGGAGTTCGTGACCCTCGGTCTGGGCGACCCGCACCCCATCAGCGCGCTGCACGGGCGCGGTTGTGCCGACCTCCTGGACTCGGTCGTGGCGGGCCTGCCCGCTGCCGCCGGTGCCGCCCCCGACGGCAGCGACGAGGACGCCGGTGCACCCGCCGACGACACCGGCACCGTCTCGGTGGCGATCGTGGGCCGGCCCAACGTCGGGAAGTCCACGCTCTTCAACCGCCTCGCCGGCGAGGAGCGCTCGGTGACCCACGACATGCCCGGCACCACCCGGGACTCCGTGGACACCCTCGTGCAGACGCCGCTGGGGCAGCTGCGCCTCGTCGACACGGCCGGCCTGCGGCGCCGCAGCCGCATCGACGAGGACACCGAGTACTACGCCATGCTCCGCGCCCTGCGGTCGGTGGACAGGGCCGACGTGGTGCTGCTGATGGTCGACGCCACCCAGGGGGTCACGCATCAGGATCAGCGCCTCGCCGAGCGGATCGACGGCGCCGGCTGCCCGATCCTGCTGCTGTTGAACAAGTGGGACCTGCTCGAGCCGCCCGAGCGGCTCGCCGTCCGCGAGCAGGTCGGCGAGCGGCTGGGGTTCCTGAGCGGCTCGCCGACGCTCGGCATCTCCGCCCACACCGGGCGGGGCGTGAACCGCATCCTGGAGAATCTCGGCGGCACCGTGGAGCAGTACCGGCGACGCATCCCCACCCGCGCCGTGAACCGGGCGATCCGTGACGCGCAGGCGGCGCATGCCGCGCCCGGCGGCGCCCGCGTGCTGTACGCCACCCAGGGGGCGACCGATCCGCCCACCTTCACCCTCTTCGTGAACCGTCGCCTGCCGCCCACCTACCTGCGCTACCTGCAGCGGCGGTTCGCCGAGATGTTCGACCTGGGCTCGGTGCCGGTCAAGTTCCACGTGCGATTCCGCTGAGCACCCTCCGCCGGCCGGGGACGGGCCGGTGACAGGGGGCGAGTAGATTCGGTGTCCGTGCAGGAGATCATCCTCGGCATCACCGCGGCCCTCTGCTTCGTGGCCAGCTTCAGCTGGGGACGCATCGCCCGCTACCGGTGGCGCTTCTACCAGCAGGTCCGGTTGGCCATGGCGAGCCGCCGCGAGACCGAGGCGTCCGAGGACTCCGAGGAGCCCGGCGGCGCCGCCGACGAGGAGGGGGCCCACGCCGCGGAGGCCCTGGCACGGTCCGGTTTCCTGCGTGACCTGCACGCCGCCTCGCTGTACCTGCTGCTGGCGATCATCGCGATGTTCCTGGTCACCACCGACACCGAGTTCTGGACCGTGCTCATGCTGGTGGTGGGGGTGCCGGCGGCGCTGACCATGATGTGGGGACGCAAGTCGGGCAGCGAGTTCCGCATGGCCCGGGAGCGGTTCGACATCGAGCGCCGTGCCCAGGAGGCGCTGGCGCAGGAGGAACTGGCGCCGCGGGCCTGGGCGGGCCGGCTCGCCCCGGAGGATCTGGCCAGTTTCGAGGGGTTCGCCGTCGGGCAGGTCTACCTGGCGGGCTCGGGTCTCATGGCGGGTGACTTCTTCGACGTGTTCGAGGTGGCGCCGGGCCGCCTGGCCGCGGTCATCGGCGACGTGGCCGGCAAGGGGATCGAGTCGTCCATCACGGCCTTCCAGGCGAAGTACCTCATGCGGGTGTTCCTGCGGCAGTTCCGCGACCCCGCCCAGGCCGTGGAGGAACTCAACCGGCAGATCTTCAACGTCGAGCGCACCGAGGAGTTCATCTCCCTGGTCGTGATCGTCTTCGACACGGGCGCCGGGACGCTGCGCTACGCCTCCGCCGGGCACCCCACGGCGTGGCTCTGGCACCAGCGCGAGGTGCTGCCGCTGAGCGCCACCGGGCCCTTGCTAATGCTGGAGCGGGGCAGCGGCTACTTCAGTCGAGAGATCCCCTTGATGCGGGGCGACGTGGCGGTTCTCTACACCGACGGCCTCATCGAGGCGCGCCGAGGCGACGACCACTTCGGGGAGGAGGCCGTGGCGATGCTGCTGCGCCGCGAGCCTCTGCTGGATCCCAGCGAGCTGTGCCGGCACCTGCTGGAGGCGGCCCGCGACTTCAGCGACACCCCGCTCGGCGACGACGTGGCCATCCTGGCCGTCCGCCGCACGTAGAGCCGCCCGAGCGCCGCCCGTGCCCTGGTGCGGACCCTGCCAGCGCTACTTCACGCCCGCCGCGCTCGACCCCGGCGGCACCTGCCCGGCCTGCGGCGAGCACGCCGAGCAGGCCGACCTGGTTCTCGGCGGCGGCGAGGATGGGATGCCGGCGGAGGAGGAGGTGCGAGCCCCGTGGCATTTCTGGCTGGTCGTGGTGGCGACGGTCGTCTATGTGAGTTGGCGCATCGTGCAACTCGTTATCAGGGCCCTCTGAGGCCGGTGCCGCACCGCTAGCCTCGGATCCGTATGCTCGTTCTGGAGTCGCCCCCCGGCGGCTTGCCGCCGTCAGCGGTGGCGGTCGGTGTCTTCGACGGCGTCCACGTCGGGCACCAGCAGATCATCGGCCGGGTCGTCGAGCTGGCCGCCACCGAGGGCTTGTGCCCCACGGTGGTCACCTTCGGCAGCCATCCGGCCTTCACGCTGCGCCCCCAGAACGCCCCGCTGCTGCTCACCGACCTTCCCCAGAAGCTCGACCTGTTCGAGGCGCTGGGCTTGGAGCGGACGGTGGTGCTGCCTTTCGGCGACCGGCTGGCCGCCACCTCCGCGGAGGACTTCATCGCTGAGGTGCTGGTGGCGGGGCTGAACGCACGGGTGGTCGTGGCGGGCGCGGACTTCCACTTCGGCGTCGACCGGGAGGGCTCCACCGGCACGCTGCGGGTCGCCGGCGCACGCTGGGGATTCGACGTCGAGGCGGTCGACCTGTACCGGTTCCCCAACGCCCCCGAGCCGGTGTCCTCCACGGCCATCCGCCGGGCGCTGGCCGGCAGCAGGGTGGCGGACGTGGCCCACATGCTGGGCCGCCCGTACGCCATCAGGGGCGTTGTGATCGAGGGAGACCGCCGCGGCGTCACAGTCGGCTTCCCGACGGCGAACATTCCCGTGGCCACCGACAGGGCGTGGCCCGCCGACGGGGTCTACGCGGGGCTCTTCTGTGACAGCGACGGCACGCGCTACGGCTGCGCCATCAACATCGGGCGCCGCCCGACGTTCTTCGAGCACGCCGAGCATTCGATCCTCGAGGCGCACCTGCTGGACTTCGACGGCGACCTCTACGGCCACGAGGTTCAGGTGGAGTTTCTGCGCTTCCTGCGCAGCGAGCGGCGTTTCAGCGGCATCGACGCCTTGGCGGCGCAACTGAAGAAGGACGTCGAGAATGCCAGGCGGATCATCAGCGACAGCATCTGACGACGCCGCCGCCGAGGTCCCGCCCAGCGCCTCGGGGCGTGGACCGGAGACGTATCTGGTCCTGCTGCGCCACGGGCGCACCGACCTGAACCGCCAGGGGCTGCTGCAGGGTGCCAGCGACCTGCCGCTCGACGACCTGGGGCGCCGGCAGGCCGTCGACGCGGGCGAGTACGTGCGCCGGCACTGGCAGATCGACAAGGTGGTCTGCAGCCCGCGCCGGCGCGCCCGCGAGACGCTGGTGCACGCCGGGTTCGACGAGGACGTGATCACCGACGACCGCCTGGCGGAGATGGACTACGGCGCCCTCGAGGGCACGCCGGTGCCGCTGGCGTCGGGGGAGTTGATCGACGCCTGGACCGCCGACCCGGGTTACGCCCCCTCCGGCGGCGAGTCTCTCGCCTCGCTGTACGACCGCTCGGTGCGAGCCTGCGAGCACCTGCTCGCCACCTCGGAGAACCTGACGGTGCTGGTGTGCTCCCACGCCAACCCCATCAAGGCCATCGTGTCGTGGGCCCTCGGCGGGGAGGCCTCGGGGATCCTGCGCATGTACCTGCGCCAGGCCTCGGTGTCGGTCGTGGCCTCGATCCCTCCGGTGGTCGTGCTGCTGGGATTCAACGAGCGCACCGAACCCGCCTAGCCACCCACCCGCTCAACCGCCGTGATTCCGGTTTCTCGTCGTCATTCCGGCTCTTCGTCGTGATTCCGGTTTCTCATCGTCATTCCGGCTCTTCGTCGTGATTCCGGCTTCTCGTCGTGATTCCGGCTCTTCGTCGTGATTCCGGTTTCTCGTCGTCATTCCGGCTCTTCGTCGTGATTCCGGTTTCTC
>JAPPKQ010000149.1 GCA_028819945.1 bacterium
CCCTTCGAGGTCCAGGCAGCGTTCCTCGCGATCATCCGTTCGACCGATGCTGCCAGGTCGAACCAGCGCCAGCCGGGCGCGTCGCGGCCGCACAGGTGTCTCCCGCCGTGGTAGACGTTCAGGCCGTCGACGTACGCTCCGACTCGCAAGTTGACCAGGCTATCAATATATTTCATTGATTATCCGGTTATTCCCGTTCCAACGAGGAGCCGGCCCTGCTTGCGGGTTAGAGTGAGCGCACTGGGATACCGAGGCGACTGGGGATGAGATGGGCGAGAAGCGACTTGTGGTTCGGAATCGACACGGCGATTGGGAGGTGCGCATCCCCGGAGCGCACAAGCCGGTGTCGCAGCACGGGTCGCTCGACGATGCCAGGCGAGCGGCGAAGGAGTTCGTGGCGAAATCCGGGGGCGGCGAGGTAGTCGTCCACGTCTGATCTCCGATCCGCGGCGACGTCACTTTCCTGCGTCGTCGAACAGCGGCGTCCAACGACTACCGGTTTTGGACACTGTTCAATGCCGCTCTTCGACGGCGAACAGAATGCCACTAATGTGCTAGCTTTCTGCGACATGAAGACTCTTTACCTGCGCAATGTGCCCGAGGAGGTCGTGCGACGCCTGGGGGTGCTGGCCGCCCGCGAGGCGATGTCGGTGTCGGCCTTCGCCGTGCGGGAGTTGGCCGTCGTGTCCCGGCGAGCCGACAACGCGGCCCTGCTCGGCGATCTTCCCGACCTGGACGTGACGGCCACCGACATCGTCGCCGATCTGCACCGGGGGCGCGCCGAGCGGTGATCGTCGTCGATGCCTCAGCCGCCGTGTTGGGACTCCTCGACGACGGCGACGCCCGCCGGCGGCTGGCGACCGAGCGCCTGGCCGCGCCGTACCTCGTCGATGCCGAGGTACTGCACACCGTCGGCCGCCAGGTGCGGCGCGGCGTCATTGAAGCCGCCGACGCGGCGCGTGCCGTCCATAGCTGGCAGCGCCTCGGCGTGCAGCGCTTCCCGGTGGTCGGGATGCTGGAACGCGTCTGGGAACTGTGCCACAACGTCACCGCCTACGACGCAACCTACGTCACCCTGGCCGAGGAACTGGACTGCCCGCTGCTCACCGCCGACGCCCGCCTGGCTGCCGCCGGCGGCCCGAGGTGCACCTTCACCGTCGTCTCCCACTGAGCGACAATTCGGGGGACTTACGCTGGTCGATCATGTCCGGGCACTCTGACGACGGTGGGCAGCCGAGGCTGCTGGCGGGCGACAATCCGCAGATTCCCAAGGGTGACGGCGATGCCCCCGTGGCGGCCTATCTGGCGGCCATGCCGGGCTGGAAGGGTGACATCGGGCGCCGCCTCGACGAGCTCATCGTGCGGACCGTGCCCGGCGTGCGCAAGGCCATGCGGTGGAACTCGCCGTTCTACGGCCTCGAGGGCGAAGGGTGGTTCGCCAGCTACCACTGCTTGACCCGCTGTGTCCGGTTGACCTTCCTGAACGGCCGGTCGCTGCGGCCTGAGCCGCCCGGCTCGGGCAAGGACGAGGACGCTCGCTGGGTCGACATCCCCGAGGGCGGACTCGACGAGGCGCAGCTGGAGGACTGGATCCGCCAGTCGGCCGCCCTACCCGAGTGGCGAGGGTTCGAGGTGCTCTGAGGCCCCGGGCGGTGCGCCGGTGTTCAGGCGGCCGACGCCGGCCGCCGACGGCAGTGTCACAACGTCTGCGTATGTTGTCCAACGTGACGAGACGGCGATGGGTGGGAGGTCCGGGATGAACCAGCAGCAGGGCTCCACAGAATCCGGCGACGCCGGTCGGGCGGGCGGCGCTCCCGGCGGCACGTCTCCGGGCAGGGACCGTCCGGCGAACCGGTGGTTGGTGTGGGTTGCGTTGGCAGCGGCCATCGTGGTGGCGGCGGTCTGCGCGACCGACGACCCGGAGGTCGTTGAGCCGGTGGGGGCGCCGGCGGAGGGTGATCTGGGCGACTGCTACACCACCGAGGCCGACCAGCCGCAGCATCCCCGCGACACCAACCGCTACCTGGTGGCGCTGACCGCCGGCGGGGCCGAGGCCGGCGCCCTGGACGAATACGCCCACTGCCGGCTGTTGCCGGCGATCAACCCGGAGTCGGCCGATGCGGGCTGCTACAGCACCGGCGACGACAACGAGTGGCGCTTGACTGGCGTGAACCTCTATGCCCTTGAGCTGCTCGAGGGCAGTGCTTCAGCGGGGGCGCTAGACAAGTACGCGAAGTGCGAGTTCATGCCTGCCGTGCTCGGTGGCACCGGCGACGGAGGGAGTGAGTGATGCGGCGGATGCACGTGGGGCTGCGGGTCGAGGACCTCGACGAGTCGATCGACTTCTACACCAAACTGCTCGGCACCGGGCCCACGATGGTGCGGCCGGGCTACGCCAAGTGGATGCTGGACGACCCACGGGTCAACTTCACGATCGACACCCACGGCGAGGATCCGCCCGGATCGGCCCACTACGGCATTCAGGCCGAGACGGAACAGGAGTTGGCGGACCTGCGGGGACAGATCGACTCGGCCCGCCTGCCCCGGGCCGATCAGGACGGCGAGGTGTGCTGCTACCACCTGCAGCACAAGTCGTGGATCACCGATCCCGACGGCGTCATGTGGGAGGCGTTCTTCACCGAGGGCGTGGCGGAGGAGGGGTACGGCACCACCCAGGTGCCCAGCCCGGCCGACGCCTGCTGTGCCTGACACGCATCGCCGAGGGGCCGAGAGGAGCGCGATGGGCAAGGTCGTGTTGATCACCGGGGCGTCGTCCGGCATCGGGCGCGAGGCGGCGATCCTGCTGGGAGAGCAGGATCACACGGTGTACGCCGGCGCCCGGCGGGCGGACCGGCTGGCCGAACTGGCCGGCCACGGGATCACGCCCGTAGAGATGGACGTCACCAAGGGCGAGGACAACGAGCGGGTCGTCGATCAGGTCATCGAGAGCGAGGGACGTCTCGACGTCCTCATCAACAACGCCGGCTGCGGGCTCTACGGGCCCATCGAGGACGTCCCGCTCGACGACGCCCGCTACCAGTTCGAGGTGAACCTCTTCGGCCTAGCGCACCTCACCCAGGTCGTCCTGCCGCACATGCGAGCGGCGGGCTCGGGGCGCATCGTCAACATCTCGTCGATGGTCGGCCGGATCTACACGCCCATGGGGGCCTGGTACATCGCCACCAAGCACGCCCTGGAGGGCTGGTCGGACTGTCTCCGCTACGAGACCGCGCCTTTCGGCATCCAGGTGGTCGTCGTCCAGCCGGGCTCGATCCACACCGAGTTCGCCAGCCTGACGGCGAAGCAACTGAACGAGCTGTCCGACGACAGCCCCTACCGGGCGCACATCGACATGCTCCGCAAGCGGGTGAGCGACCCCGGCGCCGCCGATCGGCCGGTCGGGGCGCGGGAGGTCGCCGAGGTGTACGTCAAGGCCGCAACAACCCGCCGGCCGCGCCGCCGCTACGCCACCGGAGCGCGGGCGCGACCGTGGATGATGACCAGGAGGTGGCTCGGCGACCGGGCTTTCGAATACCTGCTGCACCGCAGCGTCCGATGAAGGCAGGCCGGGTGCGACGGAGCGACGCGATGAGCAAGGTCGTCCTTATTACCGGCGCGTCCGCGGGCATCGGCCGTGCGGCGGCGATCCTGATGGCGCAGAAGGGCCACGCGGTGTACGCCGGCGCCCGACGGATGGACCGCCTGGCCGAGCTGGCCCCTCACGGCGTCATCCCTGTGCAGATGGACGTGAGCAAGGGCGCCGACAACGAGCGGGCCGTCAACCAGGTCATCGAGGCCGAGGGGCGGATCGACGTCCTCATCAACAACGCCGGCTTCGGCCTGTACGGGCCCATCGAGGACATCCCGATCGACGAGGCCCGTTACCAGTTCGAGGTGAACCTCTTCGGCCTGGCGCGGCTCACCCAACTCGTCCTGCCACACATGCGCGCCCAGGGCTCGGGGCGGATCGTGAACGTCTCGTCGGTGGGCGGCAGGATCTTCCTGCCGCTGGGCGCCTGGTACCACGCCACCAAGCACGCCCTCGAGGGCTGGTCGGACTGCCTGCGCTATGAGACCGCGCCCTTCGGCATCCAGGTCGTGATCATCCAACCGGGTGCCATCAAGACCGAGTTCGGCGACGTGACCAACGCCGGACTGGACAAGCACACCGGCGACACCGCCTACAAGGATCTGGTCGGTCTGTTCGTCAAGTTGCGGGACAACTCCCGCACCATGGACCGCGCCACCGACGCCTCGGTGCTCGCCAAGGTGTACCTCGAGGCCGCAACGGCCCGCCGGCCACGCCGGCGCTACGTCAAGGGGGCCTTCGCCCGACCTGTCCTGTTCATCAGGAAGTGGTTCGGCGACGGCGTCTACGAGTTCGCGCTGCGCGGCATCGTCCGCTGACCAGCGCCGCCCAGCAGGCACACCTCCGCGGTCTGCCGATGAGGGCGGGCACACGGCAACGACTCCGGGGGAATCGGGAGGACCGCCTGCCGCGGGCGTCCCCGTCTGGCAGGATCACCTCGACACGACAGAGGGAGCCACACGATGAGCAAGGTCATCCTGATCACCGGTGCGTCGGCGGGCCTGGGCCGTGAGTCGGCGATCCTGCTGGCGAAGCAGGGTCACACGGTGTACGCCGGCGCCCGCCGGGTGGACCGGCTGGCCGGCCTGGCCGATCACGGCATCACGGCCGCGGAGATGGACATCACGAAGGCCGCCGACAACGAGCGGGCCGTCGGCCGCATCCTCGACAACGAGGGGCGGATCGACGTCCTCATCAACAACGCTGGCTTCGGCCTCTACGGGCCTATCGAGGACATCCCGATCGACGAGGCCCGCTACCAGTTCGAAGTGAATATCTTCGGGCTGGCCCATCTCACCCAACTCGTCCTGCCGCACATGCGGGCGCAGGGCTCGGGGCGGATCGTCAACATCTCTTCGATGGTGGGCAAGGTCTTCACACCGATGGGGGCCTGGTACGTCGCCACCAAGCACGCCCTGGAGGGCTGGTCGG
>JAPPKQ010000061.1 GCA_028819945.1 bacterium
GCATCTGCCAGGCTGCCCCCTCCGTGGCGATCACGCTCCACACCGCCGTTGCCCAGAGATGCTCAGGAACAGAGATCCGGCGCACCTCGGCGCCGGCCGCTTCGAGGCGCCCCAGGGCGGCGCGCACCGTCTCGTCGACCTCGCCCTCGCTGTTCGGGTGACCGAAGCCCTCGGCTACCACGCCAATGCGCAGGTCCACCGGGTCGCGGTCCAGGCCGGTTGTGTAGTCGACGTCCGAGGGTGCGCCGGCTTGGCGGTGGTCGACCCCGTCGGGTCCGGCGATCGCGGTCAGCAACAGCGCGGTGTCATCGACGGTGCGGGCGATCGGTCCGAGATTGTCAATCGTGTACTCGATGGGGAACGCCCCGGTGTAGGGAACGAGACCGAATGTGGCCTTGATCCCCACGACTCCCGACCAGCCGGCTGGCATGCGCACCGAGCCTCCCTGGTCGCCGGCGATGGCCATGTCCACCTCGCCGGTTGCCACCAGCACGGCGCTGCCGCACGACGAGCCGCCGGCGGAACGGGCGGGATCCCAGGGGTTGCGCACCGGGCCGGTGGCGGCGGTGTGGCTGCCGCCGGAGAAGCAGAGGTCCTCGCAGACCGCCTTGCCGGCGATCTCGCCGCCGGCCTCCAGGATGCGCCGTACCACGCTGGCGTCGCTGCGGGGCACGAACCCCTCCAGGGTCGCCGAGCCGTTCATCATCGGCACGCCCGCCACGTCGACGTTGTCCTTGATGGCGATTCGCTTGCCTGCCAGGAGGCCCTCGTCGCGCTCGCGCACGGCGCAGCGCCGGTACCACGCACCGAGGGGGTTGTCGGCGGGCTCGGGTTGCCAGGAGTGGCGATCGGGCACCGCCGGCGCCTGCCGCTGATAGAGGTCCTCCACGGCGTCGTAGTCCGCCAGCGCGCCCACCACCAGTTCCCGGTAGGCGGCCAAGTCGTCCTCGCTCGGCGACAGCCCGAAGCTCGCAGCGATCGCCCCCAACTCGTCGTTGCTCGGAACCGGTATTCCCATGTCAGCCTCCCGGCAGATGTCCTTCTCGGTAACTTAGGACTCCCCGGGCCTGCGCGGTCACCCGCGTTTGCAGGTAATGGGTGCCCGTCGCTGCTGCACGACCTGGATGTCGACCTGCTGGAGCGCGCCAGCTTGACCCTGCGACACGGCGGCGGGGCGGTCAGCGGTTGCGGAGCTCGACGCGGCGGATCTTGCCCGAGACGGTCTTGGGCAACTCGGCGGTGAACTCGATGCGGCGGGGGTACTTGTAGGGCGCGGTCGTGGCCTTGACGTGCTCCTGCAACTCGCCGGCCAGGTCCTCGCCGGGCTCGCAGCCCGCCGCGAGCACCACGAACGCTTTGACGATCTGGCCCCGGATCACGTCGGGGACGCCGACCACCGCGGCCTCGGCCCCGGCGGGCTGCTCCAGGAGTGCCGACTCGACCTCGAAGGGGCCGATGCGGTAGGCCGCCGAGAGGATCACGTCGTCGGCACGCCCCACGAACCAGAAGTAGCCGTCGGCATCGCGGATGCCCCGGTCGCCGGTGACGTACCAGTCACCTCGCTGGGCCTCGGCGTTGCGTTGGGGGTCTCGCCAGTACTCCTTGAACAGGCCGACGGGGCGGTGCGGCTCGGTCCGCACGGCGATGTCGCCCTCGCGACCGTCGGGCACCTCCGCCCCGGTCTCGTCGATGACCGCCACGTCGAAGCCGGGCAGTGCGAGGCCCATCGAACCGGCCCGCACCGGTATGCCGGGAAGGTTTGCCACGACGGCCACCGTCTCGGTCTGGCCGTAGCCGTCGTGTATCACCGTCCCCGTGGCCTCCTCCCACACCTTGATGACCTCGGGGTTGAGTGGCTCGCCCGCGGACGTGCAGTGCCGCAGGCTCGAGAAGTCGTAGGCCCTCAGGTTCATCTGGGCGAAGGCCCGGTACAGGGTCGGCGGTACGCAGAACGTGCTGACCTCCTGCTCACCGATGATGCGTAGCATCCGGTCGAGGTCGGGCTTGCCGACGACGTTCCACATCACGACCGCCGCGCCGACGCGCCACTGCCCGAACAGCTTGCCCCAGGCCGCCTTGCCCCAGCCGGTGTCCGACACGGTCCAGTGCACGTCGTCTGCGCGCAGGTCCTGCCAGAACCTCGCGGTGACATCGTGGCCGATGCCGTAGGAGGCGTGCGTGTGCAGCACCATCTTGGGGAGCGACTCGGTACCCGATGTGAAGTAGATGAGCATCGGATCGTCCGCTGCGGTGTCTCGGGCCGGGAGAGTGGTGGTGGCACCGGCGACGGCGGCGTCGAGGTCGATCCAACCCGGCGAGGATCCGCCGACCAGCAGGCGCCGGGACGCTCCGGGACAGTCGGGCAGGGCCGCGCCGACGGCGGCCACGCCGGTCGCGTCGGTGACGACCGCCGTGGCATCGGCAAGGTTGACTCGGTAGGCCACGTCGCGGGCACTGAGTTGCATTGTTGCGGGCATCGGGATGGCGCCCAGATGCAGGCAGCCCAGAAGCACGTCGTACCACTGCACGATGCGCGGCAGCATCAGGAACACCCGATCGCCCGCGGCGACGCCCGCGTCGGCCAGCACCGCGGCGGTTGCCGCGACTCGGGATGCAATCGCGGCGAAGTCGAAGCGCTCGGCGGTGCGCCCGTCGGGATGCACTGCCACGAGAGCGAGCGAGTCGGGGTGGGTCTGCGCCCGGTCGTACAGGACGTCGCGGGCATAGTTGAAGCGTGCGGGCACGTCGAGACGGAAGGTCCGCCGCAACTCCTCGTAATCGGCGCGTGTTGGCATGGGTTCAATCATCTGGCCGGTTCGCCGCGTCGGCAACCCTGTCCGGCAGTCCGGGCGGCCTGTTCTGGCCATCGGCGGGATCAGACCGGCAGACCGTGCTCCCGGCTTATCACCAGGCGCTGGATCTCGCTGGTGCCCTCGCCGATCTCGAGGATCTTGGCGTCGCGGTAGAAGCGGCTCACGGGGGTCTCGTCGATGAACCCGTAGCCGCCGAAGATCTGGGTGGCTTCGCGGGCCGCGGTCACGGCCGCCTCGCTGGCCGCCAGCTTGGCGATCGCCGCCGCCCGGCGGTGTGGCCTCCCCCGGTCGTAGAGGCGCGCCGCTTCATAGGTCGCCAGGCGAGACGTCTCCAGCGCCGTTGCCATATCGGCGCACTTGAAGGCCACCGCCTGATAGGCGCCGATGGGGTGGCCGAAGGCACTGCGCTGTTTGGCGTAGGCGACGCACTCGTCGAGGCAGGCGGCGATGAGCCCCACCGCCAGGGCGGCGATGGCGATCCGCCCGGCGTCGAGGGTTTCCAGGAACTGGTGCGCGCCGCGCCCGCGCTCCCCGAGCAGGTGGTCCTCGGGCACCGTGCAGGCCTCGAGAACCACGCCGTGCGTGTCCGAGGCATGCCAGCCCATCTTGCGGTAGGGCGGCTCGACGGTCAGACCTGGAGTGCCTGCCGGCACGATGACGGCGGAGACCTCTTCCGGTCCGGTGCGGGCGGTCACGGTGATGAGGCTCGTGATCGGCGTGCCGGAGTTGGTGATGAACGCCTTGGTGCCGTTCAGGACCCACTGCCCGCCGCCGGGGCCGTCGCGGTGCTCGGCGCGGGTCGTGGTGGCGAACACGTCGGAGCCTCCGTCGGGTTCGGTCAGGCCGAAGGCGGCCAGCGCCCGCCCGGCTGCCAGGTCCCGCAGCCATCGCTCCTTCTGGGCGTCGCTCCCGAAGCGGTGAATCGGCTCGGCTCCCAGCAGCGCCGCTGCCTCCAGGGTGATTCCGAGGGACTGGTCGGCCCGGCCGATCTCCTCGATGGCGAGGCAGAGCGTCACAAGGTCGGCGCCCGAGCCGCCCCAGCGCTCGGGCACGAGCAGGCCGAAGAGCCCCAGCTCGCCCATCTCCAGGACGACGTCGGTGGGGAAGGTGTGCTCGCGGTCCCAGGTCTCGGCGTGCGGTGCGATGCGCTCAGCGGCGAAGTGGCGGACCACCTGGCGGAATTCGTCTTGTTCCGGTGTCAGTTCCATGGTGCCGTCCTCAGGCGTGCTCGATCGTGGCCGGCTCTTGCAGCCCCAACTCCTCGATGGCCAGCTCCCGCATGCGGAACTTCTGGATCTTCCCCGTCACGGTCATCGGGAAGTCCTGCGTGAACTTGACGTAGCGGGGGATCTTGTAGTGGGCGATGCGGCCGCGGCAGAACTCCCTGATGTCCTCGGCCGTCGTGGCGGTCTCGTGGCGCAGCTTCACCCAGGCCATCAGTTCCTCGCCGTAGCGCTCGTCGGGCACCCCGATCACCGACACGTCCGCGACGTTGGGGTGGGTGAAGAGGAACTCCTCCACCTCGCGGGGGTAGATGTTCTCGCCGCCGCGGATCACCAGATCCTTGATGCGCCCGACGATGTTGAGGTATCCGCCGGCGTCCATGGTCGCCAGGTCTCCGGTGTGCATCCAACCGTCGGCGTCGATGACCTCGGCGGTGCGTTCGGGATCGTTCCAGTAGCCCTGCATCACCGAGTAGCCGCGGGTGAGCAGCTCCCCGGGCGCGCCCCGCGGCACGCAGTCCCCCGAGTCGGGGTCGACGACCTGGATCTCGACGTGGGGATGCGCTCTCCCGACCGTGGCGACGCGGGACTCGATGGAGTCGTCGTGCGTGCTCTGAGTCGACACCGGGGAGGTCTCCGTCATGCCGTAGCAGATCGTCACCTCGTCCATGTGCATGTCGCTGACGACCCGTTTCATGACCTCCACCGGGCAGGGCGAGCCCGCCATGATCCCGGTCCGCAGGCTCGACAGGTCGTAGGCGGCGAAGTCCTCGTGGCCCAGCAGGGCGATGAACATCGTCGGCACCCCGTAGAGGCTGGTGCAGCGCTCCGCCTCGCAGGCCTCCAGCACGGCGGTGGGCCCGAAGCCGGCCGAGGGGATGACCATGCAGGCACCGTGGGTGGTGCAGGCCAGGTTGCCGAGCACCATCCCGAAGCAGTGGTAGAAGGG
>JAPPKQ010000166.1 GCA_028819945.1 bacterium
CTCGAGACCGAGATGCCGGGCGCACCCGGCGCCAGGTAGAGCACGGTCCTGGTCGCGGACTCCGCATTGCTGTTGCCGGCGGCGTCCTGCGCCCGGTTCGCCTGCACCCGCACCGTGGCATCGGCGTTTCCGGAGGGCGTCAGCGTGACGCCGTATCGGGTGTCGTTGTCGCTGCCGGTGAAAACGCTCGTCGTGGCCCCCGTCACGGTGAGATCGTTCTCGACGAAGCCGCGCACCGGCTCGCTGAACGTGAACGTGATGTTGATCGTGGAGCTGCCGTTATGGGTGCCGGGCTCCGCCGCCAGGAGCACCGTCGGCCTCGTGTTGTCGAGGGTGTAGGTCTGGTAGCTCGCGCCGCTGGGCAGGGTGGCGGTGAGCGCGTTGCCGGCGGCGTCCTGGATGCCCTGGCCGGCGGCGAAGGTCAGGCCCACCGTGCCGTCGTAGTCGTTCAGGTCGCCGCCGCTTACGGTGACGATGCGGGTGGTTCCGCTGCCGGTTACGCCGGTGCCGCCGCCGGTGGTGCCGGAGGCGCCGAAGTCCGAGCCGTCCGCGCTGACGTTCTGCACCGCCTCGCTGAAGGTAACGCGGAATTGCAGGCTGTCGGCCCTGGTCAGCTCGTCCTGCGCGCTCGTGCCGTCGTGGCGCTCGATGCGCAGCACCGTCGGCGCCGTCGTATCGACCGCCGCCACCGTCACGTCGAAGGTCACCGCCGCGGGCGAGGCGCCGTTGGCGTCGGTGGCGGTGTAGCTGAGCGTCGTGGCCGCGGCCGCCGTCGTCGGCGTCCCGGTAATGCTCGGCGGGTCCGCGGTGGCATTGAACGTCAGCCCGGCCGGCAGGGTGCCCGTCAGGGCGTAGGTGAACGGCGCCGTGCCGCCGGTCGCCGCTGGCAGGTCGAAATCCACCGGCGTGCCCACCGGCCAGGTCTGGTCGGTTACCGCGGCCAGCGCCGGCGCGGCGTTGATGGTGAGGTTGAAGCGGGTGAACGGTGAGTCCGCAAAGTTGGCATCAACCACGCCGTACCCCACATCTAACGCGCCGGAGGTCGCCGTCGTTGGCGTGCCGGAGAGCGTCCCCGTAGTACTGTCGAAGGTCAGGCCGTCCAGCGTCACGTCGACCCCGGTCGTCCAGTGCAAGAGTTGGTGGTCAAACGGCGCATAGCCGCCGGTGACCGGGCCGAACGTCACGTCCACCGGCCGGCCCACCGTGAAGGTGAGGTCGTCCTGCGCAGCCACGGCCGGCTCGGCGTAGAGGGTGATCATGAACTGCGCTTGGGCCATGTTGTCCGTGCCGCCGCTGTCGTCCGTCACCGTGTAGGTGGCGGTGTACTCCACGGGATTGGTGCCGGTGGTCGTCCGCTTGGTCGGCGCGCCTTCCAGGCCGCCTGCCGCGTAGGTCACGCCAGGTGGCAGGCCGCTGACCGCGTAGGTATAGGGCGGGGTCCCGCCGGTCGCCGCCGGAAGGTTCACGTCGTTGACAGTGCTCTCCTCGCCCTCCGTCCAGTGCTGGTCCGCCGGCGCGGTGAGGGAGAGGGCCGCCGTGTAGCTCACCGTCTCGGTGGACGAGGCGGCGCTGGCGTTGCCGGCGCCGTCCACGGCGGCTCCGGCCGCCGCCGTCACCGTCACGTCGGTCGTGCCGGACGGGGTGATGTTCGCCGTGTAGCTCGTGGCGCTGTTGCGGGTGATGCTGGCCGCGCCGCTGGTCAGGGCGCCGCTGGTGATGGTCAGGTCGGCGGCGTCGTCGAAGTCGGTCACGTCCTCGGAAAAGGTCACGGTGACGTTGAACGCGGCGCTGCCGTCATGGTCGTCCGGCGCGGTGAGTGTCACCGTCGGCGCGGTGTTGTCGAGGGTGTAGGTCTCGTAGTTGGCCCCGGTGGGCAGGGTGGCGTCGAGGGCGTTGCCGGCCGGGTCCTGGATGTTCCGCCCGGCGGCGAAGGTCAGGCCGACCGTGCCATCGAAGTTCGCCAGGGTGCCGCCGGTTAGCCTGACCACGTAAACGGCGCCGGTTCCGAGCAGGCCCGCGGTCGGATTGCCGCCGGCGGTGGCCGCGAAGTCGGATCCGTCCACGTTCCGCACGTCCTCGCTGAAGGTGACCACGAAGTCCAGCGAATCCGAGTTGGTCAACCCGTTCGAATCGCTGGGCGTGCTGGATTGGCGGTCGATGGAGACGACCGTCGGCGCGGTGTTGTCGAGGGTGTAGGACTCGTTGGCCCCGCTCGGGTTGGTGTTGGCGAGCGCGTTGCCGGCCCCGTCCTGGATGTTCTGGCCGGCGGCGAAGGTCAGGCCCACCGCGCCGTTGAAGGTCGCGAGGTTGCCGCCGCTCACGGTGACGACGTAGATGGTGCCGGTGCCCGTTACCGTCGTCGCATCGCCGGCGCCGCTGGCGTCGAAGTCCGCCGTATCCACGTTCTGCACCACCTCGCTGAAGGTGACCCGGAACGTCACGCTGTTGGCGTTGGTGAGTTCGTCTTGCGCATTCGCGCCGTCGTGGCGTTCGACGGAGACGACGGTGGGCGCGTTGGTGTCGACCGCGGCCGCCTCGACCGTGACGGTGAAGGTGGCGGTGTCGGAGGCCCCGTAGACGTCGGTGACCCGGTAGGTCACCGTGGAGGCGCCGGCCGCCTGCGGCGTGCCGGTGAGCCGGCGGCTGGCGGGGTTGAACGAGAGCCCGCCCGGCAGGCCCGTGAGGGCATAGGTGAACGGCGCCGTGCCGCCCGTGGCCGCCGCCAGGGTGAGGGCCGGAATCGCCGTGCCCGCCGTGTAGGTCTGGGGCGCGGGCGCCGCCAGGCTCGGCGCCGCGTTCACCGTGACGGTAAAGGTTTGGGTCACCGACGTGACGCCGTCGTTCACCGTGTAGGCGAGCGTCACCGCGCCCGCGGCCGCCTGCGGCGTGCCGGACATGCGGCGGGTGGCCGGATCGAAGTCGAGCCAGGTGGGCAGCGCGGCGCCGCCCTGGCCACTCAGGCCGTAGGTGTAGCGGAAGGTGCCGCCGCCCGCCGGGGGCAGTTGCAGCGTGCCGATGGACCGGGTGGCCGTGAAGGCGCGGTCCGGCGGCGCCCCCAGGGTCAGCGGGGCGCCGGCGTCGTCGTCTACCGCGTACGCCGTCACCGTGGCGATAGGGATGCGGTGGTAGGCCGGGTCGGCGCTCTCCGAGAAGTGTCTGACCCACAGCGTGCCGTCGTCCGCGTCCTCGTCCTGCGGGGCGGTCACCGTGAACGTCCGGGGAAAGTCCCAGCTCTCCGGGGTGAACGGCACGTTCGAGCTCCCGCAGCAGATGAACTCGGTGCCGTCGCTCTGGTCGCCCGAAATCGAGACGTACACCACCACGTTGGCGCTGGGGCGGGAGCCCAGCCGCACCTCGTAGGTGCGCGCCTCGCCCTCGGGGATCGTCAGGGTGGTGGGAGAGACGGTGATGCCGACCGTGTCGTCGTCCTGCACCGTCACCGCCACCCGGCCGATGGCCAGTCCCTTGTATTGGCGGTCGCCGCTGTGCACCGCATGTCCGACGCTGCCGGTCTCGTCGCCCGTGTCGCCGTCCTGGGCGGCGGAGACGGTGAACGTCTGCGGCACGTCCCAGTTCGCGGCGGTGAACACCGCCCGCCCCGGTGCGACCCGCAAACCGTTGCCCTGGGCCATCGGCATGACCCACACCTCGGCCTGCGGCCGCGTGTTCAGCACCATCGTGTAGGTGCGCGAGCCGCCCTCGGGTATGGTGAGTGCCGTCGCCGACAGCGTGGCGCCGGGCACGAGGGCCGGGGTGACCGTGACGGTGAAGGTGGCGGTGGCGACGGCATTGTTGGCGTCGGTGACGCGGTAGGTCACGGTGGCGGCGCCGGGCGCCTGCGGCGTGCCGGACAGGCGGCGCCGGTCCGGGTCGAACTCGAGCCCGCCGGGCAGGCCGTCGAGGGCGTAGCGCAGCGGCGGCTTGCCGCCGGTCGCCGCGGGCAGCGTGAGCGGCTGGATCGCCTCGCCCGCAGTGAACGTCCGGTGCGCCGGTGCGGGCACGCTGAGCGCCCCGCCGACCGTGACGGTGAAGCTCACCGTGCGGAAGGCGTTGCCGGCGCGCGCGGTGTAGTCCAGCGTCACCGGGGGCGCGGCCGCCTGCGGCGTGCCCGACATGCGCCGGGTCGCCGGGTCGAAGGAGAGCCACGAGGGCAGCGCGGCGCCGTCCTGTCCGCTGAGCTCGTACGTGGGATCGGTGGGCGGCCTGAACGCCTCCGGCAGCGCCACGTCGACCGGCACCCCTGCCGTGAATGTGCGGTCCGGCGGCGCCGTCAGGTTCAGCGCCCCCGGGCGGTAGGGAATCACCAGCGGCTCGGCCGCCAGGTTCGGGTTGCCGGCGAGGTCCTCGACCCCGGCCCCGGCCGGGATCGTCACCACGATGTCGCCTGTGCCGGTCGGGCCGATCGACAGCGGGTAGCGGCGGTCGCCGGGGCCGTGGGAGAACCAGCCGCCGTTGCGGGAGGCGCCCTCGAGCTGAACGAACCGGGAGCTGAAGGTGCCGTTCACCGGCTCGCCGAAGTCGATGGTGATGTAGAAATGGTTGAACGGGCCGGGGCCGTCGTGGGTGTCGACGTCGGCGCTCAGCACCGGCCGCGGCCGTACGCGGTCGACCGTGAAGGTCTGGTAGTCCGACCCCACCGGCAGGCCGGGATCGAGCCGGTTGCCGTATGCGTCCGCGAGGTCCTGGCCAGACGCCATGGCGAGGCGTACGGTGCGCACGCTGCCCTCGCGGACCTCGCGGCTGCCCACCTCGACCACGAACTGGCGCGACATGTCCTCGCGGCGGCGGCACTCGTCGTCGAGGCGGTCGAGCAGGTCCAGCGCCTGCCCGGGCCCGAGATGCTCGCCGATGCGGTCGTAGTCCGGCCGGCACGCCTTCATGAAGGCGCTGTTCTCGGGTTCGGGCCCCTGCGGCTGCACGCCCCAGACCCGCCACCACTCGTCGGAGGCGCCGAGGGCGTCGAAGTCGCCGGTGTCGACGTTCG
>JAPPKQ010000131.1 GCA_028819945.1 bacterium
GCATGCCGGTGTCGGCGTCGGTCACCAGGTCCAGCGCCGAGATGCCCGGTAGCGACCTGCGCGGGTTCCCCGACCAACTGCTGAGCCACTTCAGCGCCGCCCGCTCGAGAGGGCGGATCAGCGCCGGGAAGGCCTGCACCACGCCGTAGCCGAAGGGCGGCTCGGGGCCGGGCGCGGTGCGGTCGTGCACCCACAGGTTGACCGGGTTGGTCTGGTCGACCAGACCCTCCCCCACCCAGGTGAACGTGTCGAGGACGCGCTGCAGGGTCGCCGCCGGGGTGAGCAGCTCCTCGACCTCCCGCCGGGAGACGACGAGGATCTCTCCCGGGCTGCGGTCGGGGCCGGTCACTCTTCGGCTTCCAACGCGATCAGCGCCTGCGCCGCTTCGGCGACCCGCGCCGCGGCGAACTCCGGCAGCGGTCCGTAGGGCTTGCGGGGATCGCCCGGTCGGGCGCCGCCGAGTTCGGAGACGGTCTTCAGGTAGCCGTGCTCGTAGCTGAGCATGAGCGGCATGTCCGGCCGGCGGATCGACGCCGAGAGTTGCTGCAGGGCGCCATAGGCGCGCCGCACCCAGGGATCGTTGTGGTTGCCCTTGCGGCACTCGTCGATGAACCGTGTGGTGGTCCGCATCCCGGCCCAGCAGAAGATGCCGGTGGCGCCGACGGCGCCCAGCATCGAGCCGTGGAAGAAGGCCGGATCGTTGCCGGTGAAGACGTTGACGCGGTCACCGATGGTCATGAGCACCTGGTCGAAATGCGGCAGCGCCGTGTTCGACTCCTTGATGGCCTTGATGTTCGACACCTCGAGCAGCCGACCCCACATGTCCGCCGAGATGTTCACGCCGTTGAGCGGGGAGTAGTTGTAGAGCATCAGCGCCATGTCCCCGTCGAGGGACTCCGCAACCTCCACGAAGAAGTTCATGGCCCACTCCGGCGTGACGGGCAGGGCGTAGGGGGCCGCCAGCATCGAGCCGTCGGCGCCGCAGGCCTCGGCGTAACGCGCCCGGCGGATGGCCTCCTGCTGGTAGGTGGCCGTGGAACCCACGATCACGGCCAGACCCCCTTCGTGGCCGGCAGCCACAGCCGTCTCGCACACCGCGTCGTATTCCGCCGGCGACACGTTGGTCATCTGGCCCATCGAGCCGAACACGATGCACCCCGGCGCCCCGGACGCGGCCACCAGCCCGATGCTGTGACGCACGCCATCGAGGTCGATCCGCTCGTCGGCATCGAGGCTGAGGGGGATCAGCGGCAGCAGTCCCTCCAGCGGCTTGCGGGTGAATTCAGGCATCTTTCCCCTCCGATGTCAGGCGTCGGTAGACGTCGCGCAACTCGTCACAGCGCCGGGCGAGGTCCTCGAACTCCACAGCTTCGCACCGGTAGCCGAGATTCTCCATCGCGGCACGGGACTCGGCGGTGTACACCACCGTCCCGTCGGCCTCGATTCGTTCGATGCCGTCGAAACGGGCTGCACGATCGTTGATCGCCACCGCTTCCTCCTCGGTGAGGCCGGGCGGTAGCCGCAACTCCACCGTGCCGGATCCGACCACCGCGGGATACCCGCCCGGACGCCCCATGGGCGCGCTCACGTGCGTCGTCAACGGCTCGGAGCCGGCCAGGGCGAGGGCGTTCTTGACCGCCGAGCCGGCGTAGAGCGAGTTCGGTACATCGCCGTGCCAGTTGATCACCTCGGGCCAGGACGACAGCGCCGCGGTCAGATCCACCCGGTCGGTGGCGTCGGCCCCGTCGATGGTCAGCCGGAAATGGTGCGGCACCACCGTGCCGCGGGTCAGCAACGCGTGCGAACCGACGAGCGAGACGTCGATGTCCGGCGCGGGGCGGCCGGTGGTGGCCATGACGTAGCGCAGGACTCGGGCGGCGCACACCTCGAGGTTGCCGGCGCCGGTCGACGGGCCGTGACCGAAGCGGTTCCAGATGGCCACGTTGACGACATCGGGGAACGAGACGTTCACGACGTGTGTGTCGACGCCGGACAGCTCGACGGCGCGGGTGAGCTGCGCCGCGGGCGAGAGGTGCCACGGCAGCCACATCCCGAAGGTGGCCGCCCTGACCGCGGCGCGGCGACCCGGATCGAGGGCCGCACCGCTGAGGACCCGGGGCGACTGGACCGTGGCCGAATGGACGATGGCGTCCGGGCGGACCTCGCCGAGCAGTCGCGCCATCGCCTCCTCGTCGGCCAGGTCGGCCTGCCGGTGCTCGAGGTGCTTGGTGTGCCCTTCGATAGCCGAGCCCAGCATGGCGATGGTGGTCCACGAGGGCCCCTGCCACGGGCTGCGCTTGACGGTCACGATGCGCTCGACACCGGGCGTGCGCGCCAGGAACTCCAGCGCCCACCCACCGACCTGACCCACGCCCGACACCAGGACCGTCGTCATACGCGGCACAGCCTCCTGCATCCGGTGCGGGGAACGGGCATGGCCGTTGTTCTTACCACGCGGACGGAGCGATCCGGACATGCGGCATGCGTGCCATCGGGATCGAACCGCCCTTCGGGCGGGCCGATGGGTCATCTGCGGGCCAATGCCCGTGCGGCCGGCGGATGTTCTTAGACTGAGCCGTCGCCGCGACCACAACCGAGGTCTCCAGGCGCGCCGGAGAGGAGAATGCCGACCATGAACGCCGCAGCCCCGTCTCAGCCGTTGAGCGAGAAAGCCATCGCGCGTGCAAAGGCCAAGACCTTTGCCGTGCTGTCGACGCTGTTGCCGGACGGGCAGCCGCAGAACCACGTGATGTGGGTGGACACCGACGGCACCAACCTGATCATGAACACCGAGGTGCACCGCCGGAAGTACCGCAACGTGGCGGCCGACCCGCGGGTCACCATCCTGCTGCCGGACAACGAGAACCCGTACATCTTCAGCGAGGTGCGCGGCCGGGTGACCTCCGAGATCAGGGGCCCCCGGGCCAGGGAGCACATCGAGGAACTGGCGATGAAGTACATGGGCACCGCCTACCCGGCGCCGATCCAGTCCGAGCGGGTCATCCTGATCATCAGCCCCGAGCGGGTCTACGACCACGAGCGTCCCTGAGCAGCCGCCGGCCATGCCTCTTGCCCCTGCCCGTCGTTCCGGCGGAGGCCGGAACCCAGGCTTACCCAAAGGATTCCGGCCCCGGATCCAGTCCGGGGCAGGCTCTCCGCCGGAATGACGACACCGTGCTCATTACCATCGCCCAGCACATCGCAAGGAAGTGAGGACAGCACCATGCAGGTATCACTAGTGACCGGCGCCGGCAGCGGGATCGGGGCGGCCACGGCCCGGCGACTTGCCGCACGCGGCGACGCCGTCGTGTGCGCCGACCTCGACGGTGACGGCGCAGCGGCGACCGCCGCCGAACTGGCGCAGGCGCTGCCCTTCGCGCTCGACGTGACCGACGAGGCCGCCACCGATGCCATGGTGACCGCCACCCTGGAGCGATTCGGCGACCTGCACCACGTGGTGGCCTGCGCCGGCATGGAGCTGCACGGCCACAGCCTGGAATTCTCGGTGGAGGACTTCCGCCGGACCGTGGACGTCAATCTCACGGGCTGCTTCCTCACCGCCCAGCGGTCCGCGCGGGCGATGGTCGAGGCGGGCCACGGCGGCTCGATCGTGCTGATCGGCTCGATCAACTCGAAGATCGCGCTGCCCAACTTCGCCGCCTACGTGAGCTCCAAGGGCGGCGTGCTGATGCTCGGCAAGGGGCTCGCCCTCGACTTCGCGGCCCACGACATCAGGGTGAACGTGATCGGTCCGGGCGTCATCAACACACCCTTGAGCGCCAACAGCATCGCCGACCCGGTGCGGGGCGGATGGCTGATGTCCAAGACGCCGCTGGGGCGCCCCGGCCAACCGGAGGAGATCGCCGAGGTGGCTGCCTTCCTGACCTCCGACGCCGCCTCGTTCATGACCGGGGCGTACGTTCCGGCCGACGGAGGCTGGCTCGCCGGCTAGTGCCGGCCGGGCGCCCGGGTTCAGGCCAGGTCGAACCGGTCCAGGTGCATGACCTTTCCCCACGCCGCCGCGAAGTCCGCCACGAACTTCTCCTGCGCGTCGTCGGACCCGTAGACCTCGGCGATCGCCCGTAGCTGGGAGTTCGAACCGAACACCAGGTCGACGGCGCCGGCGGTCCAACGAGCCTCACCGGTGGCCCGGTCGCGGCCCTCGTAGACCCCCTCGGTCTCGGTGGGCTCCCACTCGGTGCCCATGTCGAGCAGGTTCACGAAGAAGTCGTTGCTCAGCGTCCCGACACGGTCGGTGAGCACGCCCAGCGGGGCGCCTGCGGTGTTGGCGCCGAGCGCGCGCAGGCCGCCGACGAGCACCGTCAGCTCCGGCGCCGTCAGCGACAGCAGGCTCGCCCGGTCCACCAGCATCACCTCGGGTCGGCGCTTGTCACCGGACCGCCGGTAGTTGCGGAACCCGTCGATGGTCGGTTCGAGCACCGCGAACGACTCCCCGTCGGTCTGGGCCGGGGAGGCGTCGGTGCGGCCCGGCGAGAACGGCACCTCGACATCGCAGCCGGCCCGGCGGGCCGCCTCCTCCACGGCCGCGCACCCGCCCAGCACGATGAGGTCCGCAAGCGAGACCCGCTTGCCGCCGGTCTGCGAATCGTTGAAGGTGGCCTGGATCCCTTCCAGGGTCGCCAGCACGTTCGCCAGCCGGCCGGGGTCGTTGGCCTCCCAGTCCTTCTGGGGCGCCAGGCGGACGCGGGCGCCGTTCGCCCCGCCGCGCTTGTCGCTGTCGCGGTACGTCGAGGCCGAGGCCCAAGCGGTCCCAACAAGCGCTGAGATCGACAGGCCGGAGTCGAGGATCCTCGCCTTCAGCGCGACGACATCCTGTTCGTCGACCAACTCGTGGTCCAACTCGGGGACGGGATCCTGCCAGATCAGCTCCACCTCGGGGACCTCCGGGCCCAGGTAGCGGGCCACCGGACCCATGTCGCGGTGGGTGAGCTTGAACCACGCCCTGGCG
>JAPPKQ010000474.1 GCA_028819945.1 bacterium
GCTGTTCTTCCCCACCCAGGGCCAGACCTGCCACGCCTATTGCACCTACTGCTTCCGCTGGCCGCAGTTCGTGAAACTCGATGACCTGAAGTTCGCCACCAAGGAGGGCGGCAACCTGGTGCGCTACCTGCGGGCACACCCCGAGGCGACCGACGTGCTGTTCACCGGCGGCGACCCCATGATCATGCGCACCGACGTGCTGCGCCGCTACATCGAGCCGCTGCTGGAACCCGAGTTCGAGCGCATCACCATCCGCATCGGCACCAAGGCGGGTGCCTACTGGCCGCACCGCTTCATCGACGACAAGGACGCCGAGGACACGCTGCGGCTGTTCGACGACATCGTCGCCGCCGGGAATCACCTGGCCATCATGGGCCACTACTCGCACCCGGTGGAGCTGGCCACAGAGGCCTCCGAGAAGGCAGTGCGCAACATCCTGAACACCGGGGCGGTCATCCGCTGCCAGGCGCCGCTGATCCGTCACGTCAACGACGACTCGAGGATCTGGGCCGACATGATCCGCCGCCAGGTGAAGCTGGGCTGCATCCCCTACTACATGTTCGTGGAGCGCGACACCGGTGCCAAGCGGTACTTCGAGCTGCCCCTGGAGCGGGCTCTGGAGGTCTACAACGGGGCGTTCCGCGACGTGTCGGGCCTCGGGCGGACCATGCGCGGGCCCTCCATGTCGGCCACGCCGGGCAAGGTCCAGGTCCTGGACATCATGAACGTCAACGGCGAGAAGGTCTTCGCCCTGCGGATGCTGCAGGGCCGCAACGCCGAATGGACCAACCGCATCTTCTTCGCCGCCTACGACCCTGCCGCCGTCTGGTGGGACGACCTGAAGCCGGCCCCGTTCGACGACGGCTTCTTCTTCGATGCCGAGTTGAACGAGATGCAACTGTCCGCCATCACCGGCGCCACGAGGAGCCCCGTCAGCGTCAACATCGGCCGCAAGGAGCCTGCGGGCGCCTGACGGCCGTCGCAGATTTGTAGCCGACCGGCTGGCGCGGCCCCGCTTTCGCGGGTTTGCCGCAGTCCGGGCCGGGCCGCCGGTGGCGCTCCGGCGGCCTAGAGTGGCCGCCTGCGCTGGCCCCCGGCCGGCGCCTCCCTCGCCCGTCATTCCGGCGGAGGCCGGAATCCAGTCTCGGGGAGAATCGACGTGCGTTCCTCTCTGAGCAACCGCGAGCCGCTGCGGTTCGATGCCTTCATGGAGCGGGCGCTCTACGCCGAACCCGGCGGGTTCTATGAGTCGGGGGGTGGCGCGGGCAGGCGGACTGGGGACTTCCTGACCAGTGTGGAGGTCGGGCCGCTGTTCGGGCGCCTCGTGGCGCGTCTCGCGGACCGTTGCTGGGAGCGGCTCGGTCGGCCGGGTGACTTCACGCTCGTGGATGCAGGTGCCGGATCCGGCACTCTGGCTCGGAGCGTTTTGGCGGCCAACCCTGCGTGCGCCGGGGCGCTTCACTACGTGCTCGTCGAGCGGTCGGGCGCGCTGCGCCTGGCGCACGAGGAGCTGATCGACCGCCCGCTGGCGGCGGGCGCGTGTCTGGAGTCGCGGGCCGACCTGCCCGACGGGGTGCTCGACGGCCTCATCATCGCCAACGAGTTGCTGGACAACCTTCCGTGCCGGCTCCTGGAGCGCACCGTTGACGGCTGGGCCGAGGTGTTCGTTCGAGCGGACAGCCCCGGCGCCTTCGTCGAGGAACTGCGGCCGTTGCCGACCGAGGAGCAGATGGTGGCGGACGCGCTGGCTCCCGAAGCTCCGGTGGGTGGCCGCATCCCGCTGGCGTCGGCGGCCGCCGAGTGGGTGGGCCGGGCGCTGGACACGTTGCGTGCCGGCAGTCTCGTCGTGATCGACTACACCGACAGCAGCGCCACTCTGGCTGCTCGGCCGCCCTGGGAGTGGGTGCGTACCTACCGCGCCGGGGTCCGGGGGCATGAGCCGCTCCGGGACGTCGGGAGTTCCGACATCACCGTGGAGGTGCCGCTGGATCAGATCCTGGCGGCCCATCCGGGAGCGCAGGTGTGCGATCAGGCGACGTTCCTTCGCTCCCTCGGCATCGACGACCTGGTGGACGAGGGCCGCGCCGTCTGGCGGGAGCGGGCGTCGGTCGGTGATCTCGCCGCCCTCGAGGCGCGCAGCCGCGTGCACGAGGCGGAGGCTCTCTGCGAGAGCTCCGGGTTGGGGGGATTTACGGTTGCGGTCTGGCGCCGCGAATGAGGCGGCCTGGGCGTTCGCCGGTGAACTCGCCGTCGGCGGCCACCTCCACGCCCGACACGAAGGTGTGCCGGTAGCCCACTGAGCGCTGCTCCAGCCGCTTCCCGCCGGCGGGCAGGTCGTACACCACCCGCGGGCGGGTCAGGTCGAGGGCGTCGAAGTCCACGATGTTGATGTCGGCCTTGTAGCCGGGTGCCAGCAGCCCCCGGTCGGCCAGGCCGTAGGCGAGAGCGGTGCGGCGGGTCTGCTTGTTGACCAGGAACTCCAGCGGGAAGCGCCTGCCCCGGGTGCGGTCGCGGGCCCAGTGTGTGAGAAGGAAGGTGGGGTAGGCGGCGTCGCAGATCGTGCCGACGTGGGCGCCCGCGTCGCCGATGCCGCAGATCGTATGAGGATCGGCCAGCATCTCGGCCACCTCGTCGAGGCTGCCGCCGGAGTAGTTCTCGAACGTGTAGAGCAGGAGGTCGTCGCCGTCGCCCGCGGCGAGGAGGTCGAGGACGAGTTCCCAGCGGCTGACGCCGGCCGCCTCGGCTCGTGCGGCGACGGACCGGTGCGGGTGCGGCTCGTAGTCCAGGTCGTCGCCGAACTCGTAGGTGCGCTCCAGGGCATCGTCGATCCAGCGGGTGTAGCCGTCGTCGGACCGGTCGTCGATCAGCGTCCGCCGCAGCGCCGCATCGTCGCGCATGAGCGCGGCCCGCTCGGCCGCCGGGAGGTGGGCCAGGCGCCTGTAGGCCGGGTGGTGGCCGAAGGGGTTGACAGTGGCGTCGAGGCCCAGCAGCACGCCGATCGGACGGCAGCCCACCTGCCCGTTGGCGGCGACGCCGTCCGCGTTGGCGGCGTGGATGTTGGCCAACGTCTCGCGCCAGCGCTCCGGCCAGGCGTCCATCTGGACCAGCAGCGCCGACAGCGGCCGCCCGGCCGACTCGGCGGCGGCCCGCATGAGCGCGAACTCGCCGTCGCCGAAGTCGGAGTTCACCTGCAGGACGCCGGCACCGGCTGCGCGCATCCCCCGCGCCAGCGCCGCCAACTCGGGATCCCTGGCGGACAACGACGGCGTGAGCCGGCCGTCGGCCGCCCGGTGCTTGGGCGTGCGGGAGGTGGTGACACCCAGCGCCCCGGCCTCCAGGGCTTCGGCGGTGAGCTCCTCGAGTCGAATCAGTTCGTCGCCGTCGGGCACTTCGGCGTGGTCGGCGCCGCGCTCGCCCATGACGTAGAACCGCAGCGCGCCGTGCGCCAGTTGCCCGGCGACGTCCATCACCCGCGGCATGGTCTCCAGCGCATCCAGGTACTCCGGGTAGGACTCCCAGCAGAAGTCGATGCCCTCGGCCAGCACCGTGCCGGGAATGTCCTCGACGCCCTCCATGAGGTTGATGAGGTAGTCCTCGCTGCCGGCGGTCACCGGCGCGAAACCCACGCCGCAGTTGCCGAAGACCGCGGTGGTGACGCCGTGCCACGAGGACGGCGTCATCTCGGGATCCCAGGTGGCCTGCCCGTCGTAGTGGGTGTGGATGTCCACCCAGCCGGGCAGCACTAGGTGCCCCTCGGCATCCACCACCCGCCGGGCGACGGTCACCCTGTCACCGTTGCCGCCGGCGGGGCGGACCGATGTGATGACGCCCCCGGCGAGCGCCACGTCGCCGACGAATGCCTCGCGACCGCTGCCATCCACGATGGTGCCGTAGCGAATCAGCAGGTCATGCACCTGCCCAGACTACTTGTGCTCGCCGTGAGGAGGGCCGGGACTCGCTGCGGGGGGTCCGGGTAGGATCGACGACCGCCCTACCGCCGGGCTGGGGACGCGGGCGGGACGCCGATCGTCCCGCTGCGGCGCGAAGCGAGGTGTGACCATGGCCGAAGCGACCATCGCCGACTTCTATGTCGAGGAGAGGACGTTCCCACCGCCCGAGGGCTTCGCCGGGGCCGCCGCCGCGCGGTCCTTCTACGACGAGGCCGCCGCCGACTACGAGGCGTTCTGGGCGCGCCAGGCGCGTGAGCTCCTGACCTGGTTCGACGACTTCGACACCACCCTCGAATGGGACCTGCCGTACTCCCGCTGGTTCGTGGGCGGAACCCTGAACATCGCCTACAACTGCCTCGACCGGCACGTCATCGCCGGCCGCGGCGACAAGGTGGCCTTCCACTGGGAGGGGGAGCCCGGCGACACCCGCACCATCAGCTACGCCGAGTTGCTCGACGAGGTGCGCCGCTTCGCCGCCGTGCTGCGCTCCCTGGGTCTGCGGTCGGGCGACCGGGTGGCGGTCTACATGCCGATGATCCCCGAACTGCCTGTGGCCATGCTGGCCTGCGCGCGCATCGGTGTGGCGCACTCGGTGATCTTCGGCGGCTTCTCGCCCGACGCCATCGTGGACCGGTGCGAGGACGCCGAGGCCCGCATGGTCATCACCGCCGACGGCGGTTACCGGCGTGGCGCCCCCTCGCCGCTGAAGGTCAACGTGGACGAGGCCCTGGCCGCCGGTGCGCCGTCGGTGGAGGCGGTGGTGGTGGTGAACCGCTGCGACCTAGACGTGCAGATGCAGC
Source organism: bacterium (assembly GCA_028819945.1). GTDB lineage: Bacteria > Actinomycetota > Acidimicrobiia > Acidimicrobiales > CATQHL01 > VXNF01. The sequence continues at coordinate 4,751 of JAPPKQ010000474.1, forward strand.
CGGGACGCGACCTGTGGTGGCACGACCTCATGGCTGCGGCCGAGGTGGCCGACGCCGACCCGCCGGGCGGCCCCGAGGCCTTCGACAGCGAGCACCTGCTGTACCTGCTCTACACCTCGGGCACCACCGCCAAGCCCAAGGGCATCATGCACACCACCGGCGGCTACCTCA
>JAPPKQ010000429.1:0-698 GCA_028819945.1 bacterium
CACCTGTACCGTCACCCTGCGAATCTGCCCCGCCACCGCGCGCCTCACGGCTACCACCCGGCCGCCCGTCACCGACAGCGCGCTCTCGACCGCCGTCAGCAGCAGGCCCGCCACCTCCTCGCTCAACCGCACCTCGAACTCGAACCGCGTGCCGCCGTCGTGCGCCTGCGGCACGCCGTGAAACGATGCCGTCAGCGCCGCCGGTCCCGGCACCGTTGCCGTGACCGCCTCCGACAGCTTCCGCCCGTCGCCCGCGCAGATGGCATCCGCCGCCGCGCAGTCGGCCGTTGCCCCAAGCACCACCGTTACCGCCCCGGTCGAGGCCGGACGCACCTGTACCGTCACCCTGCGAATCTCTCCCGCCACCGCGCGCTTCACCGCCACCGCCCGACCGCCCGTCACCTGAAGCGCGCGCTCGACCGCCGCAAGCTTCAGCCCCGCCACCTCTTCGCTGAAGCGCACCTCGAACTCGAACCGCGTGCCGCCGTCGTGCGCATCGGGCACACCGTGGAACGAAGCCGTCAGCGGCGCCGGCGCCACCGCCGCCGTCGCCGCGCTGGTCAGCGACTCCGCAAACCCGGCATCATCGGTGAAGCTCGCCCGCACCTTCAGCGCCGCACCCACGTCCGACGTGCCGGGCGCGTAGCTCGTCCCCGTCGCACCCGCGATGTCCGTGTCGGTCCCGTTCATGCTCGACA
>JAPPKQ010000429.1:708-3062 GCA_028819945.1 bacterium
CCGCTGAGCCCGTCCGCGTCGGCGATGCCGTCGGTCGACGCCGTCAGCGTCTCCCCCGCGCGAGCCAGGCCCGAGATGGTCGGGGCGCCCGTCGCGGCGGCGCCGATCACCTCCGCGACATTCAGCGTGATGGTCTGGCGGGCCGCGTCCGCCGTGTCCGCCGCGCTCGGCGACGCCTTGCGCGACCAGGCCCCGTCGGCGTCGTCGGCGGTGTAGGTGACCTGGTAGCTCCCGAGCGTCGTCGGCGTCCCCGTCACCCTGCGCGTCGCCGCGTCGAACACGACACCCGCCGGCAGCCCGCTCATCGCGTAGTCGTAGGGGACCGTGATGGTGTCGCCGTCGGCGTCGGTGTACGTCGTGTCGCCGCCGCTCGCCGCCGGCAGCAGCCAGCGGACCGGCCTGTTCAACAGGGTGTTCTTGAGGTTGACCGTCTCGACGAACTGCGGGGCGCCGGTATTCGGGGGCGGCTTGCCCTTCAGGACGATATGCGTGGTCGCCGTGGCCCCGTGCGGGTCGGTCGCCGTCACGTCCACCCGGATGTCCGTCGCCTCGCGCGCGGTGACGCCACGGAAGAACACCCTGCCCTGGGTGCCCCCTTGCGTGGAGCCCGGCGCCGCGATGCCGGGGATGCCGTCGAAGAAGTGGACGTTCGCCGGCAGCGTGTACGAGGTCGAGTAGGTCAGCGCGTCGCCGTCCGGGTCCTCGAACATCGGCGCCTTCCGGTCGGACCCCGAGCATTGGTCGCGGCCCGTCAGGGGAGAGATGCTGATCAGGGTGTTGGAAGGGAAATTCGGCGTTGTGAACGCGGTGCCCGGCGTCTTCTCCTCGCAGCCGTCGCTGCTGCCGAGCTGCAGCAGCCGCGGCGCACGGTTGGTCACGGCCGTGGTGGCGCTGCCGGAGTCGGACCACGGGCCTTTGCCGTGAGGATTCCCCGCCCGCACCTGCACGCGGTAGGCGGTGCCCTCCGCCAGCCCCGTGATCGTCGCCGTGGTGGCGGCGCCGGTATGGGTATGCCCGCCCGTCTCGCCCTCCTCGATCCAGTCCGCCGGGTCCGCCGGGTCCGCGTCGCCCGCGTAGTAGCGCAGGTCGTAGTCGGTGTCCGTCGGGAAGGTGTTCCAGCTCACCGCCAGGCTGCCCGAAGCGGTCCCCGCGTTCACCGCCGGCGCAGGCACCTTGCCCGGCATGCCGGGCGCGTAAGGGTAGCCGTAGACGGCGATCTTCAGGGACCAGCCGCCAGTGCCGGTATACCACCACCCTCCCGTCCCCTGAAGGCCGTTGTCCCGCACGTGCGCCCCGTTGCCAACGGTCAACCCGACCGCGCTGCCGGCATCCTCCGCGTTCGAGTACGTGTGGACGACCTGAACATTCCTGTCGCCGGCATCGCTCACGTCGATCGTCACGCCATAGCCATAATGTGGCAGATTGCCTCTGGGCAGATAGATGCCGTCGCCGGGGGCGGTGAACCTGTTGAGCCCCGTCTGCAGCCTGGACGGACCCGTCAGCGTGCCGATGCTGGGTTGCTGGGGGCCAACGGGATCCGGATGGACGGTCACGGTGTAGGTCGGCTCCGTCGTCCCCGAGGGATTGCCGACCTTGAACTCGATGTCGACGGCGGTCAGCATGTAGCCGGTCGGGTTGGCGCCGTGGAAGAAATAGAAATTCTGGTTGTAGTCGGTGGCGAGGTTGCTGGTACCCGCGCCTTCGGAGCTCTGCCCGGTGTTGCTCACCAGCTTGACGACCTGCGCCGCCGCCGCAGTGGGGGCGGCGACGAGCGCCGCAATGAGCGCCGCCAGCCCGAGCGCCGCCGCCCACCGGCTTTCCGTTGCCGCCATGCTTCCCTGCATCGCCGCGCTCCTCTAGAATCCCAGCGTCGCCAGCAGGGCCAGGTCGTGCGCCGCATCGGCGCCCGCCACCCCCCGCCGGCTGGCCTCCAGGCTCAGGTTGAGCGACTCCGCCACCGCCAGCCGCGCCCCCAGGTGCCAGGCCTGGTCGGCGCCTTCGGTCAGCGCCACCCGCGCGTACGGCGTCAGCAGGCCGCGCCCGCGCAACGCCGCCAGGCCGTAGCCCATCTCCGCGTCCAGGCGGCCGGCCGCCGGCGCCGTGCCGCCGCCCGGCATTCCCAGCCCGGCGCCGCCCTGCAGCCCCCACAGGCGCTCGACGCCGCTCCCCGCCATGCCCCACGTCGGCATGATCGACGCCGTGAAGCCCCGGCCCTGCTTTCCCGGGTCGTAGCGCAGGGCGCCGCTGGCGCCCCACTCCCGGTAGTGGGGGGGCGCGTGGGGCCGCCGAGGCCGGGGCGGCCGGTGGGGGCGCACGGCCCCCGCCCCGGCGGGGCGCCGGCCCGCGGCCCCCCG
>JAPPKQ010000429.1:3072-4912 GCA_028819945.1 bacterium
CGCTGGCGCCCCACTCCCGGTAGTCCTGAGCCTCGTGCGCCAGCAGAGCCCGTGCCGACGCTTCGAGGCTCAGGCCCCAGACCGAGGCGTAGCGCAGGCCGGCGCCCACCTCGACGCCGGTTCCGGTCTCGGCGTCGCCGCCGTCGTGCCGCAGGCCGATCTGTAGCAAGGGCGTGACCATGCCGCCGCCCGCCAGCGACACCGGCCGCGAGCCCTCCAGCACCAGACGCAGGCGGCTCACTTCCGCCGTCGTGGGCCCCAGGTTCGGCGCCGCGGCGCTGTCCATCGCTATCCACAGGACGTCCGAGCGCAGCGCCAGCTGCACCCCCCGCGCCGGGCGCAGCAGGTCGCTCCGTACCCCCAGGGCGCCCATCGTCATGGCCAGGTCGGTGGCCAGCAGGCGGCGCTCGGCCTCGTCCAGCGGCGCGCCGTGCTCGTTGCCGTCCGCCGTGTCCGCGTTGTCCAGCACCAGCCGCAGGGCGCCGCTGCCGTAGCCCACCGTCCCCCACAGGCGCACGCGGTCCGTCAGCGTGTACGCCGCGTAGGGATGCAGGCTGGTCAGCGAGCTGGCCACCTCACCGCCCGGCAGGTCCTGGTGGCTGAAGGCGCCGTCGCCCTCGCTGTAGGCGAGGAGCAGGCCGGTGAGCCAGCGCTTCCAGGCGCCGTCCACCCCCAGGCTGACCGTCGTCACCGTGCCGTTCAGGCTCAGCTTGTCCTCCACGGCGTCGAAGCCGCTCGTCGCCACCCGCCCCCAGGCGCTCAGGCGCGGCGCGCCGGGGCGCACGCCGGGCTCGGATACGAGGTGGAAGGCGCTGCCCAGCAGCAGGTCCCGGAAGTTGAGCGTCTGTCCGGCGAGGCCGGCAGCGAGGTCGGCGTTGGGGTCTTCGCCTTCGCCCTCCTGCTGCGCGAACAGGTCCACCTGCGGAGCCAGGCTCGTCACCTCGTCGAGCACGTCCGGCGCCGCGCCGCCCAGCCGGTGGCCGCCCACCTGCACGAAACTCTCACCGGCGCCCTCACCCTGAAGGCGCGCCTCCACGGCGTCCACCACGTGCACCGCCACGGCGCGTCCGAAGCGCGCGTTCCACGCGTCGGGCATGAGGTCGGTGTTGATGATGGTGCCGACGGCCTCGCCGTCGGCGATCACTGCGCCGGTGGGGTTCGACAGCGTCAGCGTGAAGGTCTCGCGGCCCTCGTCGATGGCGTCGTCCAGCAGCGCCACCGCCACCGTCTGCGTCAGCACGCCCGCGGCGAAGGTCAGGGTGCCCCTGGTCGCCGTGTAGTCCTCGCCCGCCGTCGCCGTGCCGTCCGAGGTGGCGTAGTCCACCGTCACCGGCCCCGAGGCGGCGCGGCTCAGCGTCACCGTGAAGTCGACCGTGGCCCCGGCGCCCTCGTTCGCCTCGGCGTCCGCCACCGACAGCACGGCCGGACCCAGCACTGTCGCGCTCCTCGTGCTCGACAGCATCCGCCCGTCGCTGGCGCAGATGGCCCCCGCCGCCGCGCAGTCCGTTGTCGCCGGAAGCGCGACCGTCACGTCGCCCAGCCCGGACGGCCGCACCTGCACCGTCACGCGGCGGATCTGCCCGGCTACGGCGCGCTTCACCGCCACCACCCGGCCGCCCGTCAGCGACAGCGCGCTCTCGACCGCCCGCAGCAACAGGCCCGGCACTTCCTCACTGAACCGCACCTCGAACTCGAACCGCCGGCTGCCGTCGTGCGCCGCCGGCACGCCGTGGAACTCGGCCGTCAGCAGCGGCAGTGCCACCGCCGCCGTCGCCGCGCTGGTGAGCGTCTCGTCGAATCCGGCATCGTCGGTGAAGCTCACCCGCACCTTGATCGTGGC
>JAPPKQ010000314.1 GCA_028819945.1 bacterium
ATCAGCCGGCTGACGGCGTGCTTCTCCATGTACTCGGACATGTCGAGGCTGATGAGCGCGTTGTCGTCGCCGAAGAGGAACTCGGCGAGGGTCTTGGCCAACTCGGTCTTGCCCACGCCCGACGGCCCCAGGAAGATGAACGAGCCGGAAGGCCGCTTGGGGTCCTTCAGCCCGGCCCGGGTGCGGCGGATCGCCTGGCTGACCGATCCGATGGCGTTGTTCTGGCCGACGACCCGCTTGTGCAGTTCCTCCTCCATGCGGAGCAGCTTGACGGTCTCCTCCTCGGTGAGCTTGTAGACCGGGATGCCGGTCCACACCGACAGCACCTCGGCGATGCCCTCCTCGTCGACCTCGTCGAACAGGTCCACGCCGGAGCTGCGTGTCTCGGCCTCGGCCGCCTCGCGCTGGGTCAGCAACTCCTTCTCCCGGTCGCGCAGGCGGCTGGCCTCCTCGAAGTCCTGCTCCTCGACGGCCTGCTGCTTGCGGGTCGCCACGACACCGATCTCGGCGTCGATCTCCAGCAGGTTCGTGGGGATGTCCATGCGCTTGAGGTGCAGGCGCGAGCCGGCCTCGTCGATGAGGTCGATGGCCTTGTCCGGCAGGTGCCGGTCCGAGATGTACCGGTCGGCCAGGTTCGCCGCGGCCACCAGCGCCTGATCGGTGATCGTCACCCGATGGTGGGCCTCGTAGCGATCGCGCAGCCCCTTGAGGATCTCGATGGTGTCGCCGACGGTGGGTTCGGCGACCTTGATGGGCTGGAAGCGGCGCTCGAGGGCCGAGTCCTTCTCGAGGTGCTTGCGGTACTCGTCGAGCGTGGTGGCCCCGATGGTCTGCAACTCGCCGCGCGCCAGCATGGGCTTGAGGATCGACGCCGCGTCGATGGCGCCCTCGGCCGCCCCCGCACCCACCAGGGTGTGCAGCTCGTCGATGAACAGGATGATGTCGCCGCGGCCCTTGATCTCCTTGAGGACCTTCTTGAGGCGCTCCTCGAAGTCGCCGCGGTAGCGGCTGCCCGCCACGAGGGCGCCGAGGTCCAGCGTGTAGAGCTGCTTGTTCTCGATGGTGCCGGGAACGTTGTCGGACGCGATGCGCTGGGCGAGGCCCTCCACGATCGCGGTCTTGCCGACACCCGGCTCGCCGATCAGCACCGGGTTGTTCTTGGTGCGCCTCGACAGCACCTGCATGACCCTTTCGGTCTCGCGCATGCGCCCGACGACCGGGTCGAGCTTGTTGTCCTTCGCCAGCTGGGTGAGGTTGCGGCCGAACTGGTCCAGCACGTGGGAGGTTCCCCCCGACTTGCCGCGCCCGCCGCCTGCGGGGGTCTTCTCGCCCCGCTCGCCGCCGCTGCCGTAACCGGACAGGAGCTGGATCACGTGCTGGCGGACCTTGGCCAGGTCGGCGCCCAGCTTGGACAGCACCTGGGCGGCGACCCCTTCGCCCTCGCGGATCAGCCCCAGCAGGATGTGCTCGGTGCCGATGTAGTTGTGGCCCAACTGCAGGGCCTCGCGCAGCGAGAGCTCGAGGACCTTCTTGGCCCGCGGCGTGAACGGGATGTGGCCGCTGGGCAGCGTGCCGCCCTTGCCGATGATCTCTTCGACCTGTTCACGGACCCGCTCGAGAGAGATGCCGAGGGACTCCAGCGCCCGCGCCGCCACGCCCTCGCCCTCGTGGATCAGCCCGAGCAGGATGTGTTCGGTGCCGATGTAGTTGTGGTTCAGCAGTCGCGCCTCTTCTTGGGCCAGCACGACCACCCGGCGAGCACGATCTGTGAATCTCTCGAACATCGGCTCCTCCAGCTGTCAGAATGTCCGCGTCCTGTCGCTTGCCTGCCTACAACAACGCGGCTGACGCGGGCATTCCAAGTGTACATGTGAGGCCTCTCGCGGGGTATCCAGCCTTATCCTCGCAGCGTGACGGCGACCGACCCTGTCCTCGTGCTCCCGAGCCTGGGTGAGGATCTGGCCCGGGTGGAGTTGCGCCTGCGAGCCGAGGTGCGCTCCGACCTGGATTTCCTGTCCACGGTGGCGCGCCACCTCATCGACGCGGGCGGCAAGCGCATCCGGCCGGGTCTGGCGATCGCTTCGGCCGGGATAGCCGATCGGCGGGGCCGCAGCTGTAGCGACGACGTCGTCGCCGGCGCGGTCGCGGTCGAACTGGTGCACATGGGGTCGCTGTATCACGACGATGTGATCGACGGTGCCACCACGCGGCGCAACGTGGCCAGCGTCAACGCCACTTGGGGCAACGCCACGGCGATCCTGGCGGGAGACTTCCTGCTGGCGCGCGCCAGCCAGATGGCCGCCTCGCTCGGGACCGAGGTTGCCGAACTGCTGGCCGCCACCATCGGGAAGCTTTGCGAAGGGCAGATTCGCGAGTACCAGGACTCCTACAACTGCGACCGGACGGTGCAGGACTACGAGTTGTCGATCGGCGGCAAGACGGCGTCACTGCTCGCCGCCTCGTGCCGCGTGGGGGCGATCGTGGCGGAGCTTCCCGCCGCGCTCACCGAAGCACTCTCGGAATTCGGGCACAGCTACGGGATGGCGTTCCAGATCATCGATGACATCCTCGATGTGATCTCCAGCGACGACGAGCTCGGCAAGCCGGCCGGCCACGACCTCCGCGAGGGGAACTACACGCTGCCGGTGCTGCTTGCCGTCCAGTCCCGGGCGGGTCAGCAGCTGCGCTCGATCCTGGGGCCCGGCTTGAGCCCCGAGGAGAGTGCTCTGGCGCGCCGGATCATTCGCGCCGGATCGGGAGTGCCGGAGGCGTTCGCAGCGGCCTCGGTGTGGGCGGACCGGGCCGCCGCGGCGCTGACCGAGCTTCCCGACACGCCCGCCGCCGGCGCGCTGCGGGCGGCCGCCGAGCACCTCTTGGCCCGGGTCGGCTCGCCGGACGTCTCGGACCGCACCGGTGCTGTGGCAGACTGAGGGCGTCTTCCCGCCGGTGCGATCGGCAGCGCGCCGGTCACCTCGCTGAGTGTCTGCCGACCGTAGTCCTGGAGGTTTCCGCATGCCGCTGGACGATGTGCGAGTCGGGCTCACCTACGACGACGTGCTGCTGGCGCCCCGCCTCTCACGGGTGCGCTCGCGCCGCCAGGTGAACCTCAACACCCGGCTGTCCCGGCAAATCGACCTGCGCCTGCCCATCATCGCGGCGAACATGGACACCGTCTGCGAGTCGGAGATGGCGATCGCGCTGGCGCGCCTCGGCGGGGTCGGGATCATCCACCGGTTCCTGCCAACCTACGCCCACGCACTCGAGGTCGAGAAGGTCAAGGCGGCGGGAGAGGATCTGCTGGTCGGGGTAGCCGTGGGCACCGACCACGACATGATGGAGCGAGCCAAGAGCTGCGTCGCCGCCGGCGCCGACGTGCTGGTGCTGGACATCGCCCACGGGCACGCCACCCACGCCATCGAGGGTGTCAAGCGGCTGAAGGACACCTTCGCGGACATCGACCTCGTGGCCGGCAACGTGGCCACGGCGACGGGCGCCGCCGACCTGGCCGGCGCCGGCGCCGACGCCATCAAGGTGGGCGTCGGTCCGGGCGGCGTGTGCACCACGCGGCTGGTCGCCGGGGTGGGGGTGCCGCAGCTGACCGCCCTGGGTGACGCGGTCGAGGGCGCCGACGGCGTGCCGATCATCGCCGACGGCGGCATCAGAACCTCCGGGGACATCGCCAAGGCCCTGGCCGCCGGCGCCGACACCGTGATGATCGGCAGCCTCTTCGCCGGCACCAAGGAGAGCCCCGGCGAGGTGGAGCACTCCGCCAAGGGACTCGTCAAGCGAATCCGCGGGATGGCCTCGCGGGAGGCCGTGGAAAGTCGGGCCGAGCGGCACGGCGACGAACTGGACGACGAGTACTTCGAGCACCGCGCCCCGGAGGGCGTGGAGGGTCTCGTGCCCTACCAGGGCGAGGTCGCCAAGGTGCTGCACCAGTTGCTCGGGGGCGTGAAGAGCGCGATGAGCTACCTCGACGCCACCGATCTCGAGGAGTTCCGGCGCAATGCCGCCTTCGTGCGGGTCACCTCTGCCGGCCTCACCGAGAACCATCCCCACGCCGCCACCGGAGGCGGAACCTTCTGAGCGCCCCCGGGGACCGGCCGCTCCGCCACTCCGGCCCTGGCCCCCTGCGGCAGATCCACCGCGCCGGCGGTGCCATGATGGACCGATGAACGGCACTCGGAGCCCCGGACGGCTCGTGCTGCGGGGCGGGCGCTGGCCCGGCGACGTGGCCATCGAGGATGGTCGCATCACCGCGGTCGGTGACGTGGCCCCCGAGGCGGGCGAGGTGGTGATCCGCTGCGACGGCGACATCCTCACCGCCGGCTTCGTGAACACCCACCACCACCTCTACCAGTGGATGACGCGAGGCCGCGCCGACGGCTGCGATCTGTTCAGCTGGCTGGTGACGCTGTACCCCGTCTGGGGGCGGTTGGATGCCACCGACGTGGGCGCTGCCGCCCGGGTGGGTCTGGCCGAGTTGGCCCTCAGCGGCGCCACCACGGTCTTCGACCACCACTACGTGGTTCCCCGCGGCGACGACACCGTGTTCGACGCCATCGTGGAGGCTGCCCGAGAGGTGGGCGTGCGCCTGGCGCTGTCCCGCGGATCCATGGACCTGGGCGAGAGCGACGGCGGGTTGCCGCCGGATCACCTGGTGGAGAACCGCGACGACATCGGGGCCTCCACCGAGCGCCTCGCGGCGCAGTACCACGACGGCGAGTGGACCTCGATCATCGTCGCCCCCTGCAGCCCCTTCTCGGTCAGCACCGAGTTGATGGTCGAGGCCGCCGAGCTGGCCCGCCGCCTGGGACTGCGCCTGCACACCCACCT
>JAPPKQ010000057.1 GCA_028819945.1 bacterium
CCATCAGGGCGAGGATCGCCGGCCAGCGCACGTCAGGACTCCCGGCGCGCCCGGGTCAGCAGCGCCGAGACCACGTCGTCGGGTGTTCGGCGATCCCCGACGGGTTCGGGCGCGATCCCGCCCCGGAACCTCATCGACCTGCGTCGCAGCAGCGCCAGCGGCACCAGGACAACCACGAGTGCCCAGAGGACGATGCGCGTCACGTTGGCAGCGCTCGGCTCATGGCGGAGCGTCGCATCGCCGCCCCTGCCGGTCGGGAAGCTCTGCGCCCAGCCGAGCGCCGGTCGAGGATCGACCCTCGTCCCCCCGACGTGGAGCACCCAGCCGCCCGAAGCGTCAGCCAGGTAGAGGGTGCTGTCGGGCGGCAGGACGCCGCGGGCCTCCGCCGGCGGGTCGAAAGCGGGCAGCGCCAGGTTCGGCGGGGCCGCGAACGCCTCGGGGGTCACCTCGCCCGTACCCGCCAGGAGCGTCCGCGACGGGCGCCAGGCGATGTTCCGGTACACCGCCAGGCCGGCGCGGGACTCTTGGCGCTCGAGGTCGAACTGCGCGCCGAGACGGTCCTGCACCACCGGTGGCACCGGTTCGGCGAGGTCCCCGAAGGGTTCCGGGGCGATTCGCTCCATGACGACCAGGTAGCGGACCCCCAACGGAGCCAGTCGCTCCCCCATGCGGTCGGTCTCCCCGGACATCACCTCCCGCCAGGCGTCTCGCAGCCGGTCGGTCGCCGGAGGACGCGAGCCTGGCCACTGCAGGCCCACGTCGGGCGGCACCGCCGTGGAGGTGGCGAACACGAGGTGATCGTCGAGCTCCCAGCCGCCCAGGGGAAGCACGTCGGGGTGGCCGACCCAGAGAATCCGGAAGGCGCCCAGGCGGGACTCTTCCTCCACCGTCGCCAGCGGCGTCGTGAAATCCCCCCGGGGCGTGCCCCAACGTCCGTCGAGGGTCAGCGTCAGCGCGGGGATGCCGCCGACGATCAGAGCTGTTAGACCGAGCCCGGCCGGCACCCAGCGCCCGAGGCGACGGGTGGCCGTGCCGCCGACCAATTCCGCCGCCCCGAAAGCGGCGGCCAGTGCCAGCCCGAAACCCGCGGGCGCCAGCAGAACCTCCGGGCGCGGCATGTCCCAGGGGCTCCAGCGATGCTCGGCCGCGAGTGCCGCCAGCACCGAGATGACCACCAGGCACCACGCCCGAACCACCCACACGAACCTGCTCTCCCGCGCCACCGCCAGCGCCAGTGCCGCCAGCACCAGCAACCCCCACACCAGCGAGCTCTCAACCGCCGAGCCGGTTGCGAACCGGAGCGACTCCGCCACGGTGAGGTCGCCGGAGGAGTCCGGCCGCGCTCCGGCGGCACTGAAGGCATCCCGAAGCGAGGTGAGCCCCGCCGGGAAGTTGAGCAACCAGCCCGCCACCAGCCCGCCCGCTGCGGCACCCAGCAGGCGCGGCAGGCCCCGGGCGGACCCGGCCAGCAGTCCCCCCAGTGCCAGCGCCACCACGAGCATCACCAGCATCATGGGCGTCGCGGGGACGAACGCCCAGATGAGAGCCACGAGAACCCCCACCAGCACCGTCGCCGGCCAGAAACCCGTCACCGGGGACGCCTCCGAGGCGCGTGGCGGATCCGTGGCCCGTACCAGCCAGAGGCAGATCCACGGCAGGGTTCCGTAGATCGCCAGTGCGCTCCAGACCCCGTTGGCCAGGGCGTTGTACGGCAGCGGCACGGCGAAGAAGGTCAGGATGCCCACGATCTGAGCTCGGCGGCTTCCCGTTCTGGCCAGCAGGCGCCAGAGCCCGGCGGCACCGAACGGAACGAGGCCCAGCAGCAGCACGGTGCGCGTCAGGCCCATCGCCCCGCCCAGCACCGAACCGGCCACGCCGAGGATCCCGTAGGCGGTCGGCGCGGGCCCCGCCGAGCCCAATCCCGCCTCCCGCCAGTTGCTGAAGAAGGCACCGAACAGTTCGCCGGGCGAGTCCCCGAGCCAGGCGATCTCGCCGAAGATCGGGATCCCCCGCGTCAGCAGGTGCCGGCTGCCGAAGATGAAGAGCACCAGGACCGCGGTCCAGCCGGCGGCCGCGGTCTGCATCGATGCATCGCGCGCCACGTCCCGGAGACGGCGGCGGCGCCCCCAGAGCACGCCGGCGCCCTCGACCCCAACGTCGCCTCGCACCAGCCCGGCAGCGAACCGCGCCAGCGAGACGTACCCGCGGTGCGTCAGGTGCCCGAGGCGGTCACCGCCGGGTGAGGCTGCGACCAGGCGCCGCCTGTTGAGGATCTCCGTGAATCCCAGCAGGTTCCACAGCCAGGCTCCCGCCAGCCCCGCGGCACGCCGCATGTGTCCCGTCAGCACCGCGAGAGCAGCCTCGGTCGCCGACAGCGCCAGCATCAGCACCACCTCGGCCGCCAGGCGGGAGGCACTGCTGCACACCAGCACCGACCGGAGTTGATGCCGGTAGGAGAGCCACTCGTGGTCGCGACGCAGCCGGCGCGCCGGCAGACGCCCCAAGTGGCGAGCGCTCGCCTCGGGCACCACCAGAACGGTCCCGCCGTCCAGACCCGCCCGGCGGCACAGGTCCAGGTCCTCGCCGTAGAAGGTCATGGCATCGTCGAAGCCGCCGAGCCGCTCGAACGCCTCGGCCCGGACGAGCATGCAGGCACTGGGTACGGCGAGCACCTCGGCGACCGCATCGTGCTGCCCCTGGTCGTATTCGCCGGCGGTGACCAGCGGCACCGGAACCCCCATCCGGTCCGAGGAGAGACCCACACACTGCAGGAATCCGGGGTTGTCCCAGTCCACGAGCTTCGGGCCCGCCACGGCGGCCTCCCGGCGGACCGCTTCGTCGACCAGGCGCGTCACCGCATCCGGAGCCGGCGCCACGTCGTCGTGACAGATCAGAAGGAAGGCGGCGTCGTCCGCCTCGGCGGCCTCGCCGGTGATGCCCTGCACGGGCCCCTCCGCCGGGTCCGGATCGTCGATCCGATCCTTGCCGGCGAGCATGCGAGCGGCCGCATTGACCGCGGGACCGAAACCGGGGTTGCCCGGCACGACCATGACGGTGGCGTCGGGCATCACCGCCGCCACCCTGGCGGCCACGTCCGGGACGGCGCCATCGGCGGCCTCTCCGTCGCCCGAGACGTCCACCACCGTGACCGACAGCGCGGCGTAGTCCTGGTCCCGCAGCGACCGCAGGGTCTCGTCGAACCAGTCCCCGGGATCGTGGGCGACCACGACGGCGCGAACCGGAGGGCCGATCCTGCCGAGGCGCTCGGTTGGCACAGCGGTGGCGTCCGGGGATTCCACTAGGGTGCGAGAGTATCCCCGGCGCGTCGGACAGGAGGGCCATGCCGCCACCAGAGAGGCCGGCCCCGCAAGTCACAGTCCTGGCCGGCGGATTCGGGGCGGCACGCCTGCTGGGCGGTCTCGTGCGCGTCTGCGAACCGCGTGCGGTGACGGCGGTCGTGAACTGCGGCGACGACTTCGAGTTGCACGGCCTGTACATCAGCCCCGACCTCGACACGATCACGTATTGCCTGGCCGGCCAGTTGGACCCCGAGACGGGTTGGGGCCTGAAGGACGACTCCTGGCATGCGCTGGACATGCTGCGTCACCTCGGCGGCCAGAGTTGGTTCGGGCTCGGCGATCGTGACCTGGGGACGCACCTCTACCGCACGCAGCACCTCTCCGAGGGTGCCCCGCTGTCGGTCGTGACCGCCGAATTGGCGAGCCGCTGGGGCGTCGAGGTGCGGCTGCTGCCGGTGACCGACGACCGGTTGCGGACGCGTCTGGTGGTCGACGACGGCACCGGTCCGGGCGCCGAGATCGGGTTCCAGGAGTACTTCGTGCGTATGCGCCACGCGGTGGCGGTCAGATCGGTGTGGTTCGCCGGCGCCGAGCAGGCGCGGCCGGCTCCGGGCGTCCTCGACGCCATCACCGACGCCGCCGCACTGGTCATCGCTCCGTCGAACCCGATCGTGTCCATCGGGCCGGTGCTGGCGCTGGAGCAGGTGCGCCACGCCGTGGCGCAGCGGCGCGAGACAACGGTGGCGATCTCGCCGATCGTGGCGGGCGCGGCGCTGCGGGGGCCCGCCGGCCGGCTCATGGCCGAACTCGGCCACGAGCCATCGGTCGTCGGGGTGGCCCGCCTGTACGCCCCGCTGGCGGGGACCCTCGTGATCGACGAGGCCGACGCCTCCCTGGCGCCGGCAGTGGAGAGCGAGGGGGTGCGCTGCATCGTGGCGCCGTCGATCATGCACACGCCGGCGGAGGCCGCGGCATTGGCCTGCACGGCGCTGTCGGCGGTCGGCCGGCCGGCTGTCCCCAGCCGTTGACGCCGACCGTGCACGCCGGCCGGAACACACTGGCGATCTCCGGGATCGCCGGCGTCGGCGAGGTCCGGCCCGGCGACGACCTGGGCACCCTGATCGCCGCCGCCGCCGACCTGCAGGTCCGCGACATCGTGGTGGTGACCCAGAAGATCGTCTCGAAAGCCGAGGGGCGCCTGGTGGAGGTGGACCACGGCGACACCGTCGCCCGCAGGCGGGTCGTCGAGAGCGAGGCGGTCCGCGTGCTGCGCCGCCGGGGGGAGCTCATCATCGCCGAGACCCCGCACGGGTTCGTCTGCGCCAACGCCGGTGTGGACTTCTCCAACGTGCCCGACGGGCAGGCGGCGCTGCTGCCCCGTGACCCCGACCGGTCGGCGCAGCGGATCCGTGACGGCATCGCCGCCGCCGGTGGGCCGGCGGTGGGCGTCGTCGTGTCGGACACCTTCGGGCGGCCATGGCGGCGCGG